>NZ_JAVMKF010000018.1:0-9555 GCF_031732815.1 Accumulibacter sp.
AGGAATGGCGTGCTGGTCGTCGGATAAGATCGGGGAAAGATCGCCGCCCAGACGAACATCTCGTCGACGGCAGGGTTGGTCTTTCTCACCAGCATCCCGGTCGTCGCTGAGAACCGCACGGCTCCACCGCCAAACCGCCCGCCAGTCGGCAGAAAAGAGAGGTCGGCGGCGACCGAGAAACGGTAGCTGCCCCATTTCCCGACCGTATCGCCGATCGCGCCATAACTGTCGAAGCCGTCACAGAATTGCAGCGCCATAATTATCCATCCTTGTGCATTAGGTTCTCGCGCCGACAAACGAGAGAGAGATGTCCGCGAGCGTCGCGTCCTGGGGCGCAGGCGCGAGCAGTTCGAGCACGTCCCCAGCTGCGAAGTTGGCGCCGCCTGCCAAAGTGAAGCTGGCGACTGCCTGACCGGCGGCGAAATCGACGGAGCCGACGTTGGTGCCGTTCTTGCGGAGCGCGAACGACGCGAGGCTCGTCGCCCCTGTGGCTGCCCGGCCGGTACTCCCCGTCAGGCTTGTCGGAAAACTCACGCCTCTCGGGAACACGTACTGAAAGACGAGCGCAGTCGCAGCAGGCAGGCCAGGAATGAACAGCCCAAGGTCGTAAAGGCCGCCTATTGCCGAGGCCGCGAGCGAAACCAGATTGGTGCCCCGCGAGCCGACGATCCCGAGTTCGCTTGCCCGGAGGATCACCGTGGCGCCCGCCGTTGTGGTTCGCAGCGTGGCGATCCTTGCCGTCGTGTTGTGCACGGCCAAGATGCGCTTGCCGTCCGGGACCGTGAGCGTGAAATCCGAGGCCGGCGTGCCGGTGAGGCGGATCAGGAAGTTCTCACGATAATCCGACGCTGAAACCGTCGTGTTGCCGCCGGTGCAATCGACGTCCACGGTGTCGTTCATCGCCAGATCGAGCTTGTCGAGCGCATCATTGATCGTGACCTCCTTCTGGTTTTGCGAGGCCGCGACATGGGTGATGGCGAGATTGGGCGTCGGCATTCAGGCAACCTCCACGGTGACGGCGCGCGCAAATCCTCGGCCGGCGATCGCGCTCAGCTGATAGGCGGCGACCGACAGCGACGTCGGCACGGTGCCAAAGTCGGTGAGGATGTCGGCATTGGCGTAGACGACACTCGGACTGGCGGTGACCAGCGTGCGTTTCAAGGCGCCGCCGGGGCCGGCGAGGATGTCGATCTCGTAGGCTTCGCTCGCCTCCCCAAGCGGCACCACGCCGGTGCCGTCTTTCAGCTCGCCGCCGATGCGCGTGCGCCGAACCCAGCTGAGCGTGATATTGCTCGGACTGCCGGTCTTCACGGCGCGAAGGTTCCAAGGCGCGTAGGGCTTCAGATCGCGGCCGGTATGAGCGTGGGATACGTTCTCGGCGTCTTCGAACAGGGTTCCGAAGCCGACCGCTCGCCAGAGGCGGCTCAAGCCCAGATCGCCAAGCGATAGGCTCAGCGGTTCGACATCGTCGGGGTCGAGAAGCACGAAGAGCTCGCCGGGTGCGTGGCCGGCGACGAAGACATCGGTGCCCCGCCTTCCTCGCAGCAGTCCACGCAAGGTATAAGAGCCATCCGGATTGAGCGTGACGTCCCGGAACTGGATGACCTCGGGCTCGCCATTGGCCTTGAGCACCAGGGCCGCGTTCGCCCCATTGACCAGCGCCTCCTGCGTGACGCTCTCCAGGCGATCGCCGCCCGTGGTCATGAACACGGTGAGTGCGTTTACCTCGTCCGTTGCGAACGGCGAGCTGGGACTGCCCAGCGCATTGGCCGTCGCGCCCCAGGCCGCTTCGCTCAAAGCCCGACCGATCTGCGACCACGCCGAGCCGTCGAGGCTTCGGTAGAGCGAGCCGCCGGGCCAGCCGGGGCCGCCAAAGCCGCCCATCAGGTAATAGGCGCGCGAGCCGGTCTGCCCGAGATCGTCGGTGTCGCGCAGCAAAGGCAGATCGGGAAGGATCAGCTTGGTCGCCGCCTGCGCCGCGATCACTTGGGCCGGTTTGCCAGCGCCGCTATCGGCAAGAACCGAGGAGACGTAGGTCGCGGCGGTCTCGGACACGCCCTTGATCCCGAGCAGGAAGTCGGCACCGACATCGATGCGGGTCAGACGTGTCCTAAAACTTGAGCCGGTCGCGAACACGACATCGATCACGTCGGTCGGGTCGAGCCGCAGCCAGTCGGGTAGCAGCTGCGCCTCGTAGGAGGAGCGCTCCTCCCAGGCGCTGAACAGGGTTTTCGCGGCAATGCGCTTGGCGGTGGTGGCATCGATGGCGAGCGCCAGTTCGACGCTCGCCTGATTACGCGAATGCATGGTCGGCGTCGGCAAGGACGCCCGCTTCTCGCTCTGCGAGCCCTGCGCATAGTCGGCGGCGATGTCCATGTAGACGATGCTGACCCGCTCGGGCAGCTCCACCTCTTGCGTTCGCCGCTCGCGCCAGGTTTCGGCGGTCCGATCGTCGATCGGCACGAGGAACTGGCTGTCGATCGTCGCGACCGGCGCCCGGCCGCGTGTACGGAAACGCAGCACATCGTCGCTTTCGGCGGCGTCGAAGAAATAGGCCTGCGCCAGCGGTTCGATCGCGCCGCGAACGGTGGTTTGCCGCCCGATCACATAGCCGGGCACGATGTCGTCGAGTTCACCGAGATCAAGGTCGGCCAGCCCTAAGCCCGCTCGCTCGCAGAGATCGGCGACGATGCCGGAGAGTGTTTCGCCTTCGCCGCCGCCGCGATTGAGAAACAGCCGGGCCCAGCCATTGGTGCCGCGCACCAGATGCGTGTCGGTGATCGCGTCATAGACCTGCGCACCGTTCTCACTGACCGCGCCCGGCCAGGTTTCGTCGGTCACAAGGGCACCCGTCGCGGTGTCGATCTGCACGAGCCGCGTTGCGCGCATCAGCGTCCAGCGTTGGCCTTGAAGGCGGCTCTGGCCGAAGAATGGCCCCTCGTAGTTGATCTGGATCGGCGTTGGTGTCTTCCAGACGATCCCCGCATCGCTTCGCCATTTGACCGTGTAGATCGCGCCGGCCGACCCGCCATTCAAAATCTGCACCTGAAAGATCACGCCATCGTCGGTCGCGTCATAGGTGAGGCCGCCGGCATCGTCATAGAACGCGGTGGCCCCTGCTTGAATCTGCGCAGGCGCGAAGCTCGCGACCTTCTCGAAGGTCACGCCGAGACTGAGGCCGCTCAAGGAATCGTAGGCGGCCGCGGCGGCGACACGAATGCGATAGAGCGCAAGCCCGGTGTGGCTCGTACCGGTGCCGCTGCCGAGAACCCAGCCCTCGCCGAAACCTTCGCCGACTGCGCCGCCGATCGCGCCACGGACGCGCGACTCATCGACCGTTTGGCCCGCGCCCCAGACATAACCCATGCCGTCGGCGCGGATCAGACCGACATCATCGAAAAGCGAACCGGTCAGGATGAAGTCCACCCGGCCCGACGGGCCATAGGCGGAGACCATGCCCATCCAGGTGGTCGCCACGAACCGCAGCGTGGAGTTCGATAGCCCGCTGCTGGTCGAGCCGAAACGGCTCACCTCTTTAAGAGCATTGGGCTCGATGCGCAGGATCGGTCGGGAATTGCTCGATCCCGTCACGAGATACAGGTAGCCGTCCTCGCCGCAGAAGAGCGTGCTCGGGAAGTTGTTCGGCGAAACGCTGGTGACGTCGCTCATGCGCGCCTGGCGGTCCTCTATCATCGTCCGCAGGCTGAAGCGCCGGATGCCCGCATTCGAGGCGCTGACATCGCTGTCGATGAAGTAGCCGTAGCCACGCCGCCAATCGACCGCGAGCTCGTCGATCTGATAGGAATCGAGAAGGCCGCCTTCGCCCGTGGTGATGAAATCGAGCAGTTGATAGGGCTTGCTCTCGGCACGCCGGAAGGTGATTTCGGCGGTAATGTTCGGGATCCTGTTCCCGAAATCCGCCAAGGCCAGGTCCTCGAAAACGATCGTGCACAGACCACGGTGCGCGGGCGCGCGGCCAGCGCCCACATGGGCTTCGATCAAGGGATCGGGCAGCTGGGTCTCATCGCCCGCATGAAAACGGAACCGTAGATTGGGTTTCGCGACATCCGGGTTCGATCCGGTCTTGTCGTAGATCAGCTTGCCGTCGGCCCAGATGCGTAAGACATCTTCGGCCGGCCCCTCGCCGAAGCTGAGGGCAAACGAGGCGAAGTAGGAATAGGTGACCGAGGTCTGGGTGGCACCACCGCCGCCGCCCTTACCCCCGGAACGGGTACGGGTGACATTCTGCTGTTCGCGGATGCCGGACGACCAGATGACATTGCCGGCCATGCGCAAGGTGCCATAGGCGATCGCGATCGGCGCACCGTAAGCCGAGGATGTGACCGTCAGGTCGCCAAGGCGCGGCCCTTCGGTTCGGACGTCCGGACCGCGACGCGGAAAGATCAGGTTGCCGACGACCGATCCGACCAGCCAGCCCGCGCTCCAGCCCACGCCGACGGCCGAGCCGAGCACGGCGCCGCCAACCGCGACAAGGATGGCCATGGGCTACTCCGAAACTCCGCGAAAGCGGAAGGCGAACTTGACCTTTGAGCGCCATTCGCCGGCGTAAGGCTCTTCGATCACCTGCCGTCTCAGCGCATGCGCATGAAGCAGATGAGGCGTACCGAAGCGCTCGGTCAGAAAGCCGCAATGGCAGGGATAGGCCTGGTCGGCAAAGACCAGCACGTCGCCGCCGCGCGCCTCGGGGACGGCAACACCATCCATCTGGCTGCGGAAATGCTCGACGAAGCCCTGGCCTTGCGCCCGGCGGCCATAGGCGGTGCTGTCATAATCCGCCAGCCCCAGATCGCGCGCGACGAGGACGACCAGGCCGGCGCAATCGATGCCCGCACGCGTGCGCCCTTGATGCCGCCAGGGAACGCCGAGATAGGACCGCGCCTGGGCCACCAGCCGATCAGCGCTCACTGTTTCATCGTGCATCGGGATAGGTCATGAGCGAGTCCTGCCCGGGCACGTAGGGCTCACCCCGGAAGTTCAGGACATTGGCAAAGCGGTCGATACAGGTGTCGAGGCGCTTGTCGCATCCGGGGTGGATGCGGAAGGCGTCGCCGACCCGGATCGGGTAGCCCATGGCGAGAAACAGCTCGAGGCGTGCGGTGCTTGCCGTCCAGGCTTTCACTTCCATCGCGCGACCGGCGTTGTTGCCGGACTCCCAGGTCAGCACACCGCCAGCGAACCAGTCATCGACGGCGCGAGGCTCATCGAGCACGACGAACATACTGGCGCGGTCGATGACATCAGCGACGATGCCGGACCGCGTCCAGGCATCCTCCGCGATAAAGACCGCCGTGCCGTCGGTCGTCTGCGCGCCGACCGTCGTCGCGTATGCCGGCTGCGTGGCCGCTGTCGTGCCCGCCGTGGTGCAACGGTAGATGCGGTTTTCGAATGCAGCGGATGTCGCAACGACCGCGGTCGTGTCCGAGAAGTGTCCTTCGATGCCGTCGAGCGCCGCGTTGCACACGGTGCCAGCCAGGCGCGTGCCGTTGAAAATGACGCGCAGCTGGCGCGTCCCCGCCGGCACGGGGGCATCGACGGCCTGGCGAAGCGACCAGGACGTTCCAGCCACCTCATTACCGGTATCGAGCGGTGTCGCCAGCACGGCACCTGCGGCATCGAGACATTCGAAGCGCAGACGCCCCTGATCGACGAGATCGTTCGAGCCATTGGCCCGCCAGCCGCGCAAGGTTACGAGATAGGCGCCACTGTCGGTCTTCGCGGGATCGATGACGTCCGTCAGATCGACTGTCTGACGCACCTCGAAGCTGGCGACGCTGCCGCCTTCGAGAAAGTGGGTCCGCGTTTTGGGTCCGAGCGGGTTGCTGATCGTCTTGGGCATCGCCGTGCCGGAGGCGACCGTCCAGCCCGAGAGACTGCCTGCATCGAAGCCCGGATTGACGAACGGGATCCCGATTTGCGCGGGCGCGGTTGACGTCCGGACACGAACGACATCGCCAGCGGCATAGGCGGTGGCGCGCGCGATCTCCACTGGCAGGATCGGGACTTTGCAACGATGATCGCCGAGATCGGCGCGGCATTCGGGGCTGTAGAGCTCGCCGATGCGCTGCTGCAGCGCCTGGGTCATGCCGCGCAACTCCGTGCGGAAGGTGCCCTGCTCGGTGAGCAGGACCTCGCCGAACCAGCCCCTGCGCATCCGCAAGGGGCCTTGCGCCGGGTCCATCCAGTTGACGAGAAAGATGCGAACCTCGGCGCCGTCGAACAGCCCGGCGCGAAGTTCCTCCTCACGGATCGCCGTGCTGTCGAAGACACCTTCGACATCGAGGTTGTCGACGCTGAGGCTTGCGTCATTGGCGATCGCCGTGCGCGAATAGCCGGTGCTGGCGCGATAGGTGTTGCCTTCGAAATCGATGTCCCGGTCGTGGTCCGTGAAATAGAACTCGACGCCGTCGAGACGGGTGATGCGCCAGAGGCAGGCGAGCGTCGTCACCGGCCCTGCCAAGTGGGCCGCAAGCGCCGTGGAGACGGATTTCATGGGCGGATCTCGATGATGGGAATCTGCCCCCAGCTGCCCAGCTGATAGGTCTCGATCGTGATGTCCATCTGGTCGCTGTCGAAACGGGCCGGCACATCGAACTCGAAGTCCGCCGTCACCTGGACGCCGGAGGCCGGCGCCGTCGTGAAGGTGACGAGACCCGTCGTGATATCGATGCTCCAGCCGGATGTGGCCTCGATGCCGTTGCGGTAGACCTTGGTGCTGCCGCCGACCGGCTTGACGATGGTGCGCTGCTCGACCTCGGCGCCGCTCGCATAGTGCTTGACCAGCTGAAAGGTCTTGGTCGTGCCGTCGCCGACCCCGATCGCTTGCGCAAGGCCCTGGTAGTCGGTCCAGTCCTTGAAGCGGAAGCCATAGGCGCGACCCTTCCGCGCCCGAAAGAACGCAATCAAGGCTGCCACCTGGTCCCGCTTCTTCAGCCCGTGCGCCACATTCCAGCGGCCGCGTGCCTGCGCCCAATTGGCGTTGCGGCGCTCGTGGCCCGACACCGTGATCACGACCGTCGTCGAGTAGCCGGGGCCACCCGCCGCGCCATAGGAGATGTCGGGCGGGAACTGAACCTCGTGGAACCCGGCCATGATCGCCCTCCGTCAGAGATTGCGCCGGGCCCGGTCGATGGCGCGCGCCGCCTCGGCCGCGATCTGCCCCTGCGCATAGCGAAAGCCGTTGGTGTCCGGCGTGGAGATGTTCATCACCACGTTGATCGGTTGCGAGGCGCGGCTTTCCCGGCCCATGGAGCCGCCCAGGGCGCGCATTTGTTCGGGCGTCAGAACAGCTTCGCCGCGCTTCAAGATGGCTGGCAGTTCGTCGGGCGCGAGACCCGCCAGTCCGCCGGTGTGGTAGCGCGGCGCGGCCAGGAAGATACCGGCATCCACCGAACGTGCAGGCGAGGCCGAATGGCCGATCACGCCACCCTCGTGGAAGAGGCCCGCGAAGATCTGGCCGATGCCGCCCAGCAGATCGTCGGCGTTATCGTTCAAGAATCCTGCGAGTGGCGCGGTAATCGCCTGACGCACGGCGATCCGCGTGATGTCGGCCAGAATGCTCTCGGTAAGCGAGGAGAACTCGAACTTGCCGGTGGTCACGAAGGAAACGAGCGCGTCCTCCATGGACTGGAAGGCGAGCGTGGTTGCCTCTTCGGCCGCGCTCGCGGCGTCGGTCGAGGCATCGACATAATCCTTAAGCGCACGGCGCACGCCGTCCTGCCATTCGCGGCTCTGACGCAGGGCGCGCTCCTGCGCCTCGGCAAGGTCCTCGTTGGCCCCCGCGAGCGCCCGGTTGAAGGTCTCCTGGTCGATCGCGCCCGCGCGCAGGAGTGCATTCAGCCGCTCCAGCGTGGCGGCGTACTCTTCCGTCGGCGTTCGCGTCTGCTCGATGAGCCGGCGCCCTTCCTCGCGCAGCCGCTCTTCTTCGCGCATCGCTTTGGCAAGCTCTTCGCGAGCCTGTTTCTCGTCGTAGAGCGCGCCGGCCAGCCGCTCGACCTCCGCGCGCTGGGCGGCGGTCGCTCCCTCCGACAAGCGCGACAGCGCCTGATCGATGGCGGCCTGCCGCTCATCGTTGAGACCTGCCACCTGGCGGCGAAAGTCTTCGATGATGCGGGCATTGGCCGCTCCGGCACGGGCCGCCGCCTCGCGCGCCGGGCGTTCGATGGCATCGATACGCCGGCGCGCCAGTTCCTCGGCGCGCGCGATCGCCGCGTCGACATCGGAGGCATTGCTGCCATCGGGCACGCGCAGCGCGGTCAAGCGCCGGCGCGTCTCCTCCAATTCCCGATTGATGCGCGCGATCCGCTCACCCGGATCCGTCGCGATCTGGTCGATCGCCCGGTCGATGTCGCGGCGCTGCGTCGCCAGAAGCTCAACCAGCCGCTCGGCCTCGGCTGCGCGGCGGCCCGCTTCGGCCTGGCGCTGCTCGGCGGCGAAGCTCTCGGCCTCGGAGCGGGCCTCAGCGATCAGATCATCGACCTGGCGCTGCAGCGCCTCGACGGTTCGACGCTGCTCCTCGATGGCGAAGCGCTGCCCAAGGAGGGGTGTGCCCGGGCCGCCTGCCTGCAGGCGGGCAAGCTCGTCCTGCGCTTCGATCAGACGTTTATTGAGCGCGACGATCCGCGTCGCGATCGGATCGTCCTCGAACAGGCTGGCGATCCCTTCGGCGGCGTCGGCGAGCAAATTGAGCGCGCCTTCCGCCAAACCTGAAACAGCCGGCGTTTGGCCGATGGCCTCAAGCAGATTGCCCCAGGCATCGGAGAGCCGGTTGGCGGCGCCCGTAAGGCCGCCCGCCTCGGCTGCGCCCGCACCGCCGACTTGTTGTTCGAGCGCATCGAGGATGACCTTCTGCGCCTCAGCCGTCTGGCCGGTCTCGACCAGCGACTGGATGAGTTCACGCTGCGAGGCGGTGAAAGAAACACCGACCCGGCGCAGCGCCGAGATGCCTTCGACGGGTTCCTCCAGCGCCTTGCCGAGTTGCGTGGCGGAGGATCGAAGATCCTGACCGAAAACGGCCGACAGATCCTGCGCCAGCCGGAGCGCCCGCGTGAAGGTATCGCCCGAGACCGAGCGGAAGGTCGCAAGCACGGCCGCGGCGTCCTGCACGGACTCGGCGGTCGTCAGCGTCGTGCGTTCGATCTCATCGGCGAAGGCGGCAATGGAGCGCGCCGTGAGGCCCGATGCCTGGCCGGTGGCGCGCAGCACCGCTTCGAGACGGCGATAGGAGCGCTCGGCTTCGGCGGCTTCCTGCAACCCCGCCGTCAGGGCGAGCCCGATGCCGGCCAAAGCCGCGCCGGCGGCGATGCCCGCCGGTCCAAGACGGGCGAGCGCGGCGCCGAGGGGGCCAAGACGTCCCGTCATGGCCTCAAGCGAGCCGCGCACCTGGCCGGTCGCGCCATCGATCGCCTGCAAGGCGCGCGAGGCGGGCCTGCTCGCGTCCTCGATGCGCTTCAGCGCGCGTTCGCCGGTCTCGCCGACATCGCGCAGCTCCGCCTTCACCTTGCCGCCGTCGATCACGGCGAGGCGGACGGAAAGATT
>NZ_JAVMKF010000019.1:0-12739 GCF_031732815.1 Accumulibacter sp.
GGGAAATGCTCGCTCAGGAAGGCGGCTGGCTTGTGCGAGATGTCGAGGTAGACGCAGTCGAGGCCGCGCTTCTTCATTTCGAAGTCGATTGCGCGAGCGACTACATCGCGCGGTGCCAACTCGGCGCGTTCGTCGTGCCAGGGCATGAAACGGCTGCCGTCGGGCAGCAACAGCAAGCCGCCTTCACCGCGCACCGCTTCCGAAATCAGGAACGATTTTGCTTGCGGATGATAGAGGCAAGTCGGGTGGAACTGGATGAATTCCATGTTCGCCACCCGGCAGCCGGCGCGCCACGCCATGGCGATGCCATCCCCGGTAGAGGTGTCTGGATTCGTCGTGTAGAGGTAAACCTTGCCGGCGCCGCCGGTGGCGATCAGCGTGTGCTGTGCGCCGATCGTCAGGACCTCTCCACTGCGGCTGTCGAGTACGTAGGCGCCGTAGCAGCGATCTTCACTCAGGCCGAGTTTGCCACCGGTGATCAGGTCTATGGCGATGTGGTGCTCGAGCACCGTGATGTTGGCCTCCCGGCGAAGCTGCCCGGTCAGGGTGTTCTGCACGGCCAGGCCGGTGGTATCGGCGACGTGAATAACCCGTCTTGCGCTGTGGCCGCCTTCACGCGTCAGGTGGTAACCCGCTTCATGGCGGGTAAAGGGCACGCCTTGTTCGATCAGCCACTCGACGGCACGACGCCCGTTCTCGATGACAAAGCGCGTCGCGCGAGCATCGTTCAGGTGGGCACCGGCGGCGATCGTGTCTCGAATGTGCGCTTCGATCGAATCGCGGTTGTCGAGCACAGCGGCAATCCCTCCCTGCGCCCAGCTCGAGGCGCTGTCCTCTACCGTTCGCTTGCTGATCAGCGCTACGCGGTGCGTGTGCGCCAGCCTGAGCGCCGCAGCCTGACCAGCCAGACCGCTACCTATGATGAGGACATCAAAACAAAGAGCCATGGTGAAGGACCCGCCTGCCAGGGGCTGCCACTATAGCACGCGTATGGCGAGGTGGTAAGGCGGAGGCAAAGTGGCTCACCGCAAGGAGGACGGTCGTGTCAGGTGAGCGACTCCGGCACCGACAGCCGACGTGTACTCTTGCAGCCGAGGCGCAAGGCAGCGATGCGCATCAAGCCCATTCCAGGCAAAGCGCTTTCGCGACACAGCCCGATCTCGTCCGTCGCCATCAGTGCTGATCTTTCACTCTCCGGGGAACTGCTTGAGGATAGTCACTGCCGCAGGAGTGGCGACCGCTTCAAGTGCTGCTGTGTCGGTCTACCGGATGCTTGGCTACCCGTGCGAACCGACCGCGGGATGGCGTGGCGCATGTGGGTGCCAAGCTGGAACGCTGGCGCAGGGACTGGTCAGGCGGGGCGAGCTGGTCGACGGAAAGCTGCCGCGCGTCCTGCCGGTCGTACTCCACAACGGACTGCCGGCGTGCTCTGCGTCGACCGGCGTGAGCGACTTCTTTGTCCCGCCGTCGCCGGTCCTGGCCGACCATCTCACAGGAGCGGCTTGGCGGGCGAAACCGCGCGGGCTGTCCGGGCCTCGAGATGGCTGATCCCCCGGCCGGTCAACCCCGATTCGTGGGCAGCAACGAGAGAAGCGCTGTCGCCTCTGGGCATGCAGCGCCGGATCGCGAGCAAGTGGGCGGCAGCGCCGAAGCTCGGATGCGGGGGGCGCCGAACGGTGATCGATGACCGGTTCGCTTCGACCAGCCAGTTGACGGTCGTGCGCCCGTTCGCTGGGCGCCGCTCTGCACGAGGCTGAGCACTTCTGCTCGGCATGGTAGAATGCTCTCACCATGGAACTCTTGATCAATGGCGAACGCCGCCAGTTCCCTGCTTTGCTGACGGTCGCCGAACTCGTCGAGGCGCTGCACCACACCGGCAAGCGGATCGCCGTCGAGCGCAACGGTGAGATCGTCGCGCGCGGGCGTCATGCCGACACGGTGTTGAGTGACGGCGACCAGATCGAGATCGTCGTCGCCGTCGGCGGCGGTTGAGCCACCACGCAAACGATAGGCACGCATGCCAGATTCTGCTCATAGCCTGACCGTAGCCGGTAAGACCTACCGCTCGCGCCTGTTGGTGGGTACGGGCAAGTACAAGGACTTCGCCGAAACCCGGGCGGCGATCGACGCCTCCGGTGCAGAAATCGTCACGGTTGCCATTCGGCGAACCAACATCGGCCAGAACGCCGACCAGCCCAACCTGCTCGATGTGCTGCCGCCGACGCAGTTCACGATTCTGCCGAACACCGCCGGCTGCTACACGGCGAGCGAGGCAGTACGTACGCTGCGCCTGGCTCGCGAGCTGCTGGACGGGCATGCGCTGTGCAAGCTGGAGGTGCTGGGCGACCCCGAGAGTCTCTTTCCCAACATGCCGGAAACGCTTGCCGCGGCGCGAACGCTGGTCGCGGAAGGCTTTCAGGTGATGGTCTACTGCTCTGACGATCCGATTCAGGCAAAGATACTTGAAGAGATCGGCTGTGTCGCGGTGATGCCGCTGGCGTCGTTGATCGGCTCCGGGATGGGCATCGTCAATCCGTGGAATCTGCGCTTGATCATTGACCAGGCGGCGGTTCCGGTGCTCGTCGATGCCGGCGTCGGTACGGCTTCCGATGCGGCGATTGCGATGGAACTCGGGTGTGACGGCGTCTTGATGAACACGGCCATCGCCCACGCCGGCAATCCTGTGCTGATGGCTGGTGCGATGAAGAAGGCGGTGGAAGCCGGGCGCGAAGCCTTTCTTGCTGGTCGCATGCCGCGCAAGTATTACTCGGCGGATCCCTCGTCGCCGGCGAGTGGGCTGATCGGCTCGTAGTCTGCAGGCAGGAAGACGTGGCACTCGGCACGGCAGGCCGCAACGAACCTATACGAAGCTTCGTTCTCCGGCAGGGCCGCGTGTCGAACGCGCAGCGGCGCTACTACGACGAGATGATGGCCAAGGTTGGCGTTCCCTATTGTCCAGCGCCAGTCGATTTTGACCGGCTGTTTGGTCGTCGGGCGCCGCGCATTCTCGAGATCGGCTTCGGCATGGGTGAGACCTCGGCGCTGATCGCGGGTCGCCACCCGGAAAACGACTACCTCGGCGTCGAGGTCCATACACCCGGTGTCGGCAGCCTGTGCAAGCTGATTGCCGAGAACGGGCTGCACAATCTGCGCATCGTCCAACATGACGCGCTCGAGGTGCTGCGCGACATGATCGCACCGGCATCGCTCGCGGGTGTGCATATCTTCTTTCCCGACCCGTGGCCGAAGAAGCGGCACCACAAGCGCCGCCTCCTACAGCCGCCCTTTGTTGCCTTGCTTGCTCGCCGCCTGCAGGCCGGTGCTTACGTGCACTGCGCGACCGACTGGGAGGACTATGCGCAGCAGATGCTGGCCGTGCTTTCGGCCGAGCCGCAGTTGGAGAATGCGGCGGCGGATTTCGCGCCGCGCCCGTCAGACCGTCCGAGCACGCGCTTCGAGCAACGTGGCCAGCGGCTGGGACATGGTGTGCGGGATCTGATTTTCCTGCGCCGTGGCGCGCTGTCGGGCACGCTTCACAGCGACGCCTGAGGAGCCGGGTGGCTCTGAGCAGACGAACGGATATCTGATGGGTGAACGGTGGACCGTGGCCCGACCGAGCGGGCTGTCGCGCCGGCTGACAGGCTGGCTGTGGGCGGCGTGCTATTGGCTGATCCTGGCGACAGCGACGCAGGCAGCAACGCCTGACCCGACGACTTTTGGCCTGGCCGTCGAGCGGGGGGACCGGCGTACGGTCGAACGCTGGCTTGACGAAGGACTGGATCCGGAGTTCGAAGCGGCGCAGATCGGTAGCGGCCTGCTGGTTGCCGCCTGGTACGGCCGGATCGAGATGCTCGCCTTGTTTGTCGAGCGTGGTGCTGATGTGCGGCGCAGCAATCGCAACGGCGAGCAGGCGCTGCAGCTTGCCGCCTGGAACGGGCACCGGGCAGCTGTCGAGTGGTTGCTGGCGCACGCTGCGCCGCTCGATCGCGCGGGCAACGAGTGGAGCGCATTGCATTACGCAGTGTTCAACGGTCATCAGCACATCGTCGACGACCTCCTGGCGCGAGGCGCCAAGGTCAACGCGCGCGCGCCGAACGGTTCGACGCCGCTGATGATGGCGGCGCGCGAAGGACGTGAGGAACTTGCCAAGCGCCTGCTCGAAGCCGGCGCTGACAGCCGCCTGGAAAGCGACTGGGGTGATTCGGCGCTGACCATGGCGATGCGCTATGGACATTATCGCCTGGCGAAGATGATCAGTTCGCCGGAGGACTTTGCCATTGCCGTCAAGTCGCCGCCCGAGGCCTTTGGCGAAGCGAGCCGCTCGCTGGCCGCGCCAAGCGAGATCGATGATCTCCTGGCGCAGATTCGCAGCGCCGAGGCAGCCGGTCGGTCGAGTGGCGAACTGCGCAAGAAGTTGCTGGCGACGGTCGGTGCCTGGCGCAGTGCGGGTACGCCAGCGCCGCGGCCGGCAGCGCGCTCGGGCGCACCGCGCGCCATGGTGATCACTGCGCGGCGCAGCCAGCCGGGAGGCGAGCGGGCGCAGTTGATCTTCGACGATCCGGTGTCGCCGCGCACCGCCGGGGTGGGGCGCGATGCTGCGTCGCTTCCTGCGCCCAGCGTGGCGGTTCCGGCAAGCGCGGCGGGCGGAGCAGGCAGGGCGGGTGTTGGCCAGAACGTCGCCGTCGCCGACCTGCTGCGCCAGATTCGTCTTGCCGAGGCACAAGGGAAGCCGAGCGACGCCCTCAGGGAGCAGTTCTACCGGGCGGTCGATGCGCTGCCGCGCTAGTTCGAGCCGATGTCTCCCGCCGGTGGCGGTTGATCCGGCAGGCGCGCGATACGCTCTATCCACGGTTCGAGCCGTTGTCCGACGGCGAGTTGCACCTCGTAGCGCGGCGCCGGTCGATGCGGTTTTCCCTGCGGCGTGCTGCTCAGCTCGTCAAGTATTGCCCGCTGGGTGTACGGCACGTGGATTTCCTCGATGGCGATCTCGCTCAGCCGGCCGGCCAGTGTCCATTGACCGTCACGCAAGCGCTCGGCCGGGCGCACCGTGCCGCGCAGGATGAGGAAACGGTTGCGTTCTGGGTAGCGCTGGCGCAGTGTCGCTGCGTCGCTTCCTGCGTCGATCGCGAACAGGCGGGTGTGCTCTGCCTCTTCCTGCACGACAAAAGCGCGCGCTGCCTTGGCCCCTTCGGCGAATTCACGGTTGCCGCGGTTGGCCGCGGCCGCCGCGGCGTGCCGGTCGGCGTTGTCGCGCGCCTGTTGCAGCGCGCGCTGCCACGCGGGACCGGCGAGTTCGAAGACGATCAGGGCAGGGCGCGACAGTTGGCGCAGGAAAGCTTGTCGCGCTTCCGCCGTCGCTGCGCCCTTGCGCGTGTCGAAGCCGAGATCGCTCATGCGCTTTTCGTCGAGCCAGTCGGGTTGGCGTTCGTAGCGCGCATAAGCGATGTTGTGCGGCGAGTCGCCGTCCAGCGCAACGCGCCATTCAAGGCGCAAGGCGAGTCCGCTGTTGGCGCGCCGACTGCCACCAGCGTAAGGCAGGGCGAGTTCGCGCTCGCTGAGGAGCAGGCGGCTTTCAGGTTCGCCGATACGGTTGAGCGCCGCCCCGGACAGCACAATGGCATTGGTCAGCACGATCACGCCAAGGCCGGTGAGCAGCCAGCGCTGCTGGCCGAGCACGTTCATCGCGTGGCTTGGCCGGGAGACCGGCGCAGGCGCTTGAGGACGAGCAGGACGAGCAGCGCGATAAGTCCGAGGACAAGAAAGAACAGATACTTGGGCATGACTTCCCACCACCAGTCGAAAAATTTCGTATACAGGAAGATGATGAAGAAGGTGGTTCCGGTGTTGACCGTCTCCGGCCAGTCACGCCGTACGCCAAAGTAGACGGCGAGCCCGCTGGTGATGAAGCCGAGCACCTGATAGCCGCCTTCGATCAGATCAGGCGGCAAATCGAGATAGCTCCCATACCCCCAGTGGCCGAGCACGAGCATCGGGACGAAGGCGGTCAACAGACCGAAAACGCGGTACGTTGCGGCAAAACCCGGATAAGGTTGGTGCCAACCGACGGCAGCCAGGGCGAGGAGCAGCGCAGCGGCGGGGAAAAAGTTCTCCGGTCGCTCGCCGACATGCAACCAGTAGATTCCGCCCCATGTGCCAACGCGGGCGGCGACGAAGCCGATCAGGCAGAGAATTCCGGTGACCAGCAACAGGCGCTGGTCGCCCGAATAGGCGAAGAGCAGGGCGAGGGCTGCCCACGGCAGCAGGGCCTTGTCGGTCGGTGCGACATTCAGGAGGCTGCCGATCATCGCGAGATTGAGGACGAAACAGGTGAAGGCGACGAGCGCCGCGAGCTTGCTGAAATAACCGGTTGTATCGCGCTGTTGCAGCCAGTTCGTCAGGCCGCAAGTGGCGAGCGCCGCGGTGATCAGGATGCTCACCTGGGCGACCTCGGGAAAGTATCCCCAGAACTGGTAGAAGAGGAAGAAGACGCTGGCGGCCAATGCCAGGGCGCCCAGCAAGGATGCCACACGCATGCCGAGCGACAATCGCCTGGCGCGCCGCGTCGGGTCGATCGCGAAATCGCGCACATAGCTCGCCAGCAGGCTGGTGTGATGGGCGGCAATCGCCTGTTGCTGGCTGCTGTCCAGCGTCAGTACGCCTTCGTTCTGCAGGCGCGCCAGCAGGTTCAAGGTCGGAGGGCTCATGGGGTTCGCGCCGGATGAATCGTCGCGCATGCATTATGCCGCGTTTCACCGCGCCGGGTGTATCGTGTGCGGTGGGTTGTCCTGCTTGTGGAGCTTGCTCGCCATGCGTATTCGTTTGCTCATGGGTTCGCCCGTCGGCGGCGGGTTGGGCCCGTTGCCTGCCCCGTCCGTCTGTCTTGACTGCCCGCACTTGCCTGGTCAGGTGGCCGGTGGGAAGGGGCCTGCCGACTGCGCGCGGTGAGTATCGCGAGATGAGCCTGGTCACCTTGATTCATGCCGGTATGCAAACGCGCGAGCGGCCGAGTGTGGCGCTTGTGCTGATGGGGGGTGGAGCGCGTACGGCGTATCAGGTTGGCGTTCTGCGTGCGCTGGCAGACGTTCTGCGCGCGTCGCCCGACGGTCCGAGCGGTCGGGGGGAGCGCGGGGTGTGCGCTTCCTTTCCTTTCCAGGTTCTGATCGGCACGTCGGCCGGGGCGATCAACGCAGCCTTTCTGGCTGGGCGGGCGGCCGCCGGTCTGGCCGCTTTCGATGAACTGGCCGCTTTCTGGAGCTGCCTGCGCTCGACCAGCGTTTACCGTCTGTCGGTACCCGCCTGGGCGCGCATCCATCGCTTTGCCGCGATCGTCAGCCTGTCGCGCCACATCCAGACGCACGGGGCAATGCTCGACAGTACGCCGCTGCGCGAAATGCTGCACGCCGGCATTCGCCTTGACGGCATCGAGCACGCACTGCGTACGCGGGCGATCGACGCGCTGGCGGTGACCGCGTCAAGCTATTCGAGCGGTGTGCACTGGACCTTCTGCCAGATGGCGCGCCGGGACCTCTTCCAGCCCTGGGCACATCCCGGGCGGCGGGCCGAGTTTCAGCCGCTGACCATCGAGCACCTGATCGCTTCGAGCGCGATCCCCTTCCTTTTTCCGTCGGCGGTGCTGTCGGTGGATGGACGCGAGGAGCATTTTGGCGACGGGGCCATGCGCCAGATCGCCCCGCTGTCGCCGGCGTGGCATCTGGGCGCCAGCCGGGTACTCGTCGTCGGCGTTGGGCAGCCCGAGAACTGGGAGTTGCCCGCCGACCCGGGAGCACCAGCGCGGCGGGGTCCGACCTTGGGTAGCATGGCCGGACACGTCATGGCGAGCGTCTTTCACGACACGCTGCAGGCGGACATCGAACAGACGCTGCGTGTAGCAGAGACGATCAGCCGTCTGCCGGCCGAAGCTGCTGCGGCGATGGCCTATCGACCGCTGGATGTTCTCTCGATTGCGCCGAGTTGCTCGCTCGACGCGCTGGCGCAGGAGCATACGAGTGAGTTGCCGCTTGCCATTCGGCGAGCCCTGGCGGCGCTCGGCGTGCTCAAGGGAAGCGGCGGAACACTGGCGAGTTACCTGTTGTTCGAGCCGGGTTTCGTTCGCGCACTGATCGCCCTTGGTGAAAGCGACGCGCTCGCCCGGCGCAGCGAGTTGCGGCAACTGCTACTCGGCGATTAGTCGGCGAGTCCTGCCAGGGTTGCAAGCTGCGCTCCGCGGTCGGTCGCCTTGCCGTTGAGCGGGTGGGCCGCCGATCCGGGTGTCGACTTTTCTTACACCGGCTGCCGCTTCGACCAGGAACAGTGCGACAAATACCTGAGCGATTTGCTAAAGTTTTGGCGGGCATGGAACGTGCTTCAAAGCGCTTGCACCAGTGTTTTGGCTGAGCGTGTCCACTGAAAACTAAATGAAGAGGACGGAGGAGACTATGATGAAGCAGTCGTTGTTGGGTAGCACCCTGTTTGCCGGTCTGTTGTCTGCAGGCGCTGTCGGCATGTCGACGCCGGCAACAGCCACCGTCATCGAGTATCGCGCGCTGCTCAGTGGGCCGGCCGAGGCAACGCCGAACAACTCGCCGGGGAGCGGGACGGCGGAGGTTTTTTTCGACGATTTGGCCCATTCGCTACGCGTCGTGATCAACTACTCGGGCCTGCTCGGCACGACGACAGCCGCGCACATCCACTGCTGTACCGCTTTGCCGGCCACCGGGGCGGTCGGTGTCGCCACGCAGTTGCCGAGTTTTGCCGGGTTTCCGCTCGGTGTCCAGGCGGGCAGCTATGATCTCACCTTTGACCTGACGCAGGCCGCGTCCTACAATCCAACTTTTGTAACCAACAACGGTGGCAGTGTGGCTTCTGCCGAGGCAGCGTTGGGCGCTGGCTTGGCGGCGCGCAGAGCTTACGTCAACATTCACACGAATGCCTTCCCGAGCGGGGAGATCCGCGGCTTTCTGATTCCCGAGCCGGCGTCGCTCGGCCTGCTTGGGCTCGGCTTGGTCGGGCTGGCAGCGGCTCGTCGGCAGCGCGGCAGCAGCCGCTAGCTTGACCGAGAGCGGGCCGCTTTGCGGCCCGCTGCGGTGCGTGCGGTTTTGGCCGGCGGCCCGGGTCGATTCGCGTTCAAGGAGTTTCATGAATCCCGTGTCCTTCGACTGGTCGCAAAGCGCTCCATTACTGCTCATCGAAGCGGTGCGCGAGAGCGCAAGGGATGGCGAGCTCATCGACCAGATTCTGCACGGTACCCAGCTTTTTGATTCGTGGGTCATCGCCAACCGCATTTTGCCGGTACTTCCGCAAGCGAAAACGATCGATTTTCGTCTGTCGCTTTCCGCGGGCGAGCAACTCCAGGCTCGGCTCGCGCCGCTGACCGATGGCAGCGCCTTCGCGTGCAACGCTGATGGCGTCTGGCTGGCCTTGGCGGCAGGCGACGCGCAGCGCGAGATTGGCTACATCGGTGAACGGTACGCTGCCGGCAATCGCTGGCACGATGGTTTTCAGGCAAGCCTGCATCTGGGCGACGACACAGGTCAGCCACTCGCTCCGCTCGACCTGGCCAGTTTCTGGGAGGAAGCGACCGGGGCCCGGCCGGTGGGCTTCGAGCAGGGCTTTCTCGATCAGGTTCAGTCTTTCGGGCTTGAGGTGATCGGGCGCATTTTTCACAGCCAGGGGCGTCTCGGCCTGTAAGCGGCGGCCGTGGTCGGCGGCGCACAGGCGCGCTAGCGGGCCGGGGCTGGCCGGTCCGGATACCCTGGTTTCTAAAGCTTCATTGATTTAGATCAAGATGCGAGCGGGCAAGCTGCCGCTATTCTCCCTTCTGCGCGTGGCGGATGCTTCGGTAAGTGCCGAGCAGACGACCGCACGTCAGCCTGGCGTAGCCCGGCGAATCCATCCATAAGTCAGTCTGGGAGTCATCATGCGAGTACGTACTCTGGTCATTTGCCTATCAATCCTCGGCAGCTCCGCGCTTGCCTCGGCGGCTGCCGATGAGCCGATCGCCCCGATCTTGCCGGCCAAGATAACCAATCCAGCCATGGTCGAACTAGGCAAGAAACTCTATTTCGATCCGCGCCTTTCGAAATCCGGCTTCATCTCCTGCAATTCGTGCCACAACCTCTCGATGGGCGGTTCGGACAACCTGAAATCGTCGATTGGCCACAATTGGCAGAAGGGCCCGATCAATTCGCCGACCGTACTCAACTCGAGCCTGAATCTGGCGCAGTTCTGGGATGGAAGAGCGAAGGACTTGAAGGCGCAGGCCGGCGGTCCGATTGCCAACCCGGGCGAGATGGCGTTTACGCATGAACTGGCGGTTGCCGTGCTGCAGTCGATTCCCGGCTACGCGGCGGAGTTCAAGCAGGTTTTCGGTTCGGACAAGGTCGACATCGACCGCATCACGCAGGCGATTGCCGCCTTTGAGGAAACTCTGGTGACGCCGAACTCGCGTTTCGATCAATACCTGAAAGGGAACCGTAAGGCGTTGAGCAAGGCTGAACTCGAAGGCTACGCCCTGTTCAAGGACAGCGGTTGTGTTGCCTGTCACAATGGTTCAGCGGTCGGCGGCAACTCGTTCCAGAAGATGGGCGTGGTCGAGCCTTACAAGGCTTCGAGTCCGGCCGAAGGGCGCGTCGCGGTTACCGGCAAGGATGCCGATCGCTTCAGCTTCAAGGTGCCGACGCTGCGCAATGTCGAGCTGACTTATCCCTATTTCCACGATGGGGCGGCTGACACGCTGTCGGAAGCGGTGGACACGATGGGCCGCGTGCAACTCGGCAAGAAGTTCTCTCCCGAGGAAAACGCGAAGATCGTTGCCTTTCTGAAGACTTTGACGGGCGAGCAGCCCAGCTTCAAGCTTCCGCTCCTGCCGCCGTCAGCCGACAAGACGCCGCGGCCAACGCCGTTCGAAAAGTAGCTTGCTCATTGTTGTGATCAGTGCCTTGGTGCTTGGCCGGGCCTGAGCGGGCGACCCTCGCGGATTCCGTGAGGGCTGCTGGCTGGCGGTGGCTCGCCAGGGTCGAGGCAGGTACCTGCCGCGACTCGGTGACAGACGAGCGACTACAGCTTGAGCTGTGTTTGTTCCGGGTTGCGCGGGCGTGGTCGTGTGGGCGGCGCTGAACGCTTCGGATGGGGGAGACAAACAATGGAAGAAGTCAAGCAGCGTTCACTTGTGCTGGCCGAGTTTCGCAGCAAATTCAAAGTCGAGGAACTGCTGGTTGGCGAGACTCCGGCGTGGTCATGGTCGGTGCGGCCGGCCCAGCCGACGCTCGGGGCCGGCATACTGTCGCTCAACCGCCATGCTGACTGCTTTGCTCTGGTGCGTGCCGACGAAATGGCCGAACTTGCGGACCTGGTCGGGGTCGTCGAAAGGTCGCTGCGCGCTGCCTTTGCCTACGACATCGTCAATTACTTGATGCTCATGATGGTGGACCGCCAGGTGCATTTCCATGTCATTCCGCGCTATGCGAAGGCGCGCCGGTTTGCTGGCCTCGACTGGCTCGACAACGGCTGGCCATCGTTTCCCGCAATAGGCGAAGCACAGCATGCCGATCACCCGGCTATCGCCGGCGCAATCTGTCAGGCCTTGCGCGCGGCGAGCCGGGCTTGAGACAAGGCGGTCAGCTTATCGTCACGGCAACGTGCGCACAGCGGCGACCGGGCCGGAACTGGCGCGTGTCGTCGTAGTAGTCGGCGCCTTCATTCGCGGCAACGACGCCGGGAATCCCGAGCAGCGGCAGCGGCTGGAGATCGCGTGGCTGGGAATAGACCCCGGCTGCCAGATCAACCGCCAGGCGTGCATCGACTACGGCAGACAAGGCGGCGGCGGAAAGGCGCAGACAGTCATCCTCCACCAGGTAGAGTACTGCTTTGGCCGTCAGGCCGAAAAACGGTGCGAGCAGTGACTGGTAGGTGGCGTGGCCAAAGACAAGGAAGCGCATGTTGGCGATAACGTCGCTGCGCCGGTCGACGAACAGCTTCTTCCAGCAGAAGCTGCGCAACAGATCGAGCAGTTCAGGGCGCGTGGCCAGAACCACGATTCCGCATTCGTCGAAGTGTGTCAAAGCGTCGCGCGTACTTCCCCGGGCTGATCCGTGCGCTGCTGGCGCGGCGACATGCGCTGCGTTGATCGCCGCCTTGCTTTTCGGGAACGTCAGCCAGACCAGTCCGTTGAAGAAGTCGTGCCAGTTGTCGAGGCGTGTTTCGACATCGCCGGTCTGCCAGATGCGCTCTTCGTAGGCGCGGCCATCGGCGCCGGGCTGGGTGAATCGGATGCGTTGCCCGCTCGCAGAGAATATCGGATGGCTGGCAGCGAGACGCGACAGCGCCTGGCTGTCGGGGTACGGCGGAAGCCTGTCCAGCCATTGGCGCAAGGGCGCAAAGAGCAGCGACGAGAATGGTGCAGCAGGCTCGCACGGTGTGTTCTCGGTCGCAACTGGGCACATGATGTCCGCATTCTACGCCCGATCCGGCTTTGGCTCGTGGTTGGGCAGGGACGGTCGAGGCTGCGCCGGTCTCTAGTGGGGGCGCTGGGCGGGCCGCAGGTCGTCGAGCCCCGGCGGCGTGGCCGAAAAGCGTCGCTGACGAACTTTTCATGGGTGTAACATAGGGCTGTTTTGGCCGACGGCTCGGCTGTCCGTCTTGCCGAAATGCCGACCGCTCCCGTACAGCCGGAAGGAGATATTCATATGTACAAGTCTTCGCTGATCGCTCTCGCATTCGCCTGCACCTTCTTCGCGTTTCA
>NZ_JAVMKF010000019.1:12839-51392 GCF_031732815.1 Accumulibacter sp.
TGTACAAGTCTTCGCTGATCGCTCTCGCATTCGCCTGCACCTTCTTCGCGTTTCAAGCTGGTGCGCAGCCAGGGCCTGGGCCTGGGATGGGGGGAATGGGGGGCATGCAGCCGGGGATGGGTCCTGGCATGGGTCCTGGCATGGGTCCTGGCATGAGCGGTGGGCGTGGGGGCATGCGGTCGCCGGGCAACTGTCTGCGGGTGGGCGATCCGGAGCAATGCCTGGCGCGCCAGGAAGCGCATCGCCAGATGATGGCGGCGTGCAAGGACAGCTTCGGCCCGGCGCGTCGGCAATGCATGCTGGCCCAGGCGCAGAAAACCGACTGTAGTCAGGCGCACAACCCGCAGCAGTGCGAGGCGCGCAAACAGGCGTATGCCGCCTGTCGCGATCTCGCTGGTCCCCAATTCAAGCTGTGCGTGCAAGACCGCATGCCGCCAGTTGACTGCAGCCAGTCGATCGACCCGGCGCGCTGCGCGCTGCACCAGAAAGCACGCGAACAATGCCGCGACAAGATCGGCCCGGAGCACCGTCAGTGCTTGCGTGACGCTTTGGTCCCGGGCAAGTGACTGACGCCGGGCGACCGCGGGGCGTTCCGGCTGGCGGAGTTGTCGCGGCCTTCGCTCACGCGCTGCGCGCTGGCGTCGCGCCGATACCGGCAGCTGCCCAGCGCGCCAGCTTCTCGTCGAAGGCCAGCGTGTAAGCTGGGCTGCTCGAGGGAAGCACGGTCGTCGTGAAACCCCGCGCGGCGAACCAGGGAGCGAATCGGCCGGCCGTCTGTCCGTTGAAGCCGATGCGCTCGAGCTGCGGGGCGAGTTCGTCAAGGCGGGAGAAGTCGTTCGGCTCGCCGGCTTCGATCGCCGAGTCGAGTGCGCCCGTCCGGTAGCAACTGGCATAGACGTCCCAGACGCCGATGCCGTGTGCGAGCAGGCACGAACTTCGTTTCCGATAGTCGAGTTCGACCAGCGTTTCGCCGAGCAACGCGGCAAGCAGCTGCCAGAACTGATTTCTGCGATGCGCGTAATACTGCTGCGCGGCCAGCGAGGCCGGCGATGGGAAGCTGCCCAGGATCAGCGTCCGTATGCCGGCGTCGACGATCGGCGGCAGGCCGTGCAGGAGCTGCGGCCCGCCGTCGCCCATCAGCGGCCGCTGCCGAGCGAAAGGGCAAGCATCAGGTCGTTGATCCGCCGGACGAAACCGGCGGGGTCTTCGAGCGTTCCACCTTCGGCCAGGGTTGCCTGTTCGAGCAGCAGGTTCGCCCAGTCGGCGAAGCGCGTCTCTTCGTACTTGAGGCGCTGCACCGCCGGATGCGTCGGGTTGATCTCGAGAATCGGCTTGCTCGCCGGTGCCTGCTGCCCGGCTGCCTTCAATATGCGCTGCAAGTTGCCACCGATGTCGTATTCGTCGGCGACCAGACACGACGGCGAATCGGTCAGGCGATGGGTGACGCGCACATCTTTCACCTTCTCGCCCAGCGTGCTTTTCACCTTGTCGATCAGCTCCTTGTACTCGTCGGCGGCTTTCTCGGCGGCTTCCTTCTCGGCCGCTTCCTCGAGCTTGCCCAGGTCGAGCCCGCCTTTGGCGACCGACTGCAGCGGCTTCCCGTCGAACTCGGTGAGATTGCCGGTGACCCATTCGTCTACGCGTTCCGACAACAGCAGCACCTCGATTCCTTTCTTGCGGAAGATCTCCAGGTGCGGGCTGTGCTTGGCGGCGGTGAAGGTTTCCGCAGTGACGTAGTAGATCTTTTCCTGGCCTTCCTTCATGCGCGCGATGTAATCGGCGAGGGAGACCGTCTCGTCCGCAGTGTCGGCATGGGTCGAAGCGAAACGCAGCAGCTTGGCAATCCGCTCCTTGTTGGCAAAGTCTTCGCCGACGCCTTCCTTGAGGACGCGGCCGAACTCCTTCCAGAACTTGACGTACTTCTCCCGATCAGCAGCTTCATCGCTGTCGGCCAGCGCTTCGAGCATGCTGAGCACGCGCTTGACGCAACCCCCGCGTATCGTCTCGATGTCGCGCGACTGTTGCAGGATCTCGCGCGAAACATTGAGCGGCAGGTCGTTCGAGTCGACGACGCCACGCACGAAGCGCAGGTAGAGCGGCATCAGTTGCTCGGCATCGTCCATGATGAAAACGCGCCGCACGTAGAGCTTGATGCCGTGGCGGGCTGTCCGGTCGAACAGGTCGAAGGGCGCTTTCGACGGAATGTAGAGCAATTGCGTATATTCCTGCTTCCCCTCGACGCGCGCGTGGACGTGCGCCAGCGGGTCGTCAAAATCGTGCGCGACATGCTTGTAGAACTCCTTGTATTGCTCGTCGCTGATTTCAGATTTTGGGCGCGTCCACAGCGCTGACGCCTGGTTTACCGTCTCGTCCTCGTCGGTCTGCACCTGCTCCTTCTTCTCGTCGTTCCATTCTTCCTTTTTCATGACGATGGGCAGCGTGATGTGGTCCGAGTACTTTCGAATGATCGAGCGCAGCTTCCAGTTCGAGAGGAATTCATCCTCACCGTCACGCAGATGCAGCGTGACTTCGGTACCGCGCTGAGTGCGCTCGATCATTTCGACGGTGAAGTCGCCCTCGCCGGAAGACTCCCAGCGCACCGCCTGGCTGGCCTCCAGACCGGCTCGCCGGGAAATGACCGTGACCTTGTCGGCGACGATGTAGGACGAGTAGAAGCCAACACCGAACTGCCCGATCAGGTGTGCATCCTTCGCCTGGTCGCCGGTCAAGGCGGAGAAGAACTCGCGCGTACCCGACTTGGCGATCGTTCCCAGATGCTGCACGGCTTCGTCGCGCGACAGACCAATCCCGTTGTCAGTGATCGTCAGCGTGCGCGCTTCCTTGTCGAAGGCAACGCGGATCTTCAGATCGGCATCGTCGCCGTAGAGGTTCGCGTTGTTCAGCGCCTCGAAGCGCAGGCGGTCGCAGGCGTCGGAGGCATTTGAAATGAGCTCGCGCAGGAAAATTTCCTTGTTGCTGTAGAGCGAGTGGATCATCAGGTTGAGCAGTTGTTTGACTTCGGCCTGGAAACCGAGAGTTTCCTTTTGTGCACCCATGCAGAACTCCGTCAGGAACGTTGAAGAAAAGCGAACATGCTCGCAGCAGAAGCGACGCGGAGCAAGCATCAGACCGGGAAGTGGGGGCATCCGGGCGGATTTCAAGACCAGCGGAGAGCCGGCAAGGCCGTCCTCCGGGCGACCATACGACCCTGGGCGTGGCCTCGCGGGGTTCCTGTCAAAGCCGTCCTCACGCTTTGCGATGATCAGGTTTGACCCGGTTAGATCAACACGATATACTTGTCAGCGAGCCTCATGATGGTCCTGCATTCCTGCTCTACCATGCTCGTGGAATGCTTGTTGCGGGTGCATTGCCAAGCTTGCGGCAGATTACAAAAAAGGCTTTCGGGTCAGGTCGATGTCACTCAAGTACAGGCTGCTCCTTCTCGCGTTCGTCCCCCTTGTTTGCCTCATTTTCTTCGCCGGTCGCACCACGCTGGAGAGCACCTCGCGCGCACGGGAAATGGAGGATGTCGAAGATTTGGCCAGGCTGGCCGCGGCAATTGGCGCTCTGGTGCATGAGTTGCAGAAAGAGCGCGGGATGAGCGCCGGCTTCATTGGTAGCAAAGGAGCGAACTTCGGGAACGAGCTGTCGCAGCAGCGGAGCGAATCCGATGCCAGGAACGTGGGCTTCAATGGGAAGATGGCTGAGTTCAATGCCGGGCGTTTCGACCAGCGGCTGCAGAAGAATCTCGTCGAAGCCGCTCGCCTGCTTACCGAGCTGCCAGCTACCCGCCAGTCGGTTTCCGCCATGCGGATCAACGGATCAGAAGCGATCGCCTATTACAGCAAGACGATAGGTAGCCTGTTGGCGGTCGTCGGTCAGGCCCCATCGATGTCGAGTGAGCCCGATGTGGCACGCCTTGCCAGCGCCTACAACGCCTTGCTGCGCGGCAAGGAGTTTGCCGGAATCGAACGGGCAACCCTGTCGAATGTCTTTGGCGTTGACCGATTTGCACCCGAGATGTTTGTGCGATTCCTCGGCATTTCGGCAGCGCAGCAGACGTGGTTCGAGGTTTTTCAGCTTTATGCCGACGCGCCGCAGATGGCCTATTTTACTAGTCAGGTCAGTGGTCCGGCGGTCGAGGAGGTAGCCAGAATCAAACAGGCGGCGATCGAGAACGCGCAGAATCCCTCACTGGGCATGGACGCCAAGGCCTGGTTCGGCAGATCGACCGAACGGATCAACCTCCTCAAGAAGGTTGAAGACAGGCTGGCTGGCGACCTGGTCACCCTGGCCGCGGCACGCCGCGCGGCTGCACGCCTGATGATGCTGGCTTCGCTCGGACTGACGCTGCTGGCGGTTGGTTTGACGCTGCTCGTCGGCTATCGACTGATTCGGGACATCCTGCGCCAGATCGGTGGCGAGCCCAACTACGCCGCCCAGATTGCCCGCCGGATTGCCGACGGCGACCTGGCGCATGAGGTGTCGATCGCCGCCGCCGATACGACCAGCTTGCTTTCGGCAATGCAGGTCATGCATCGCAAGCTGGTGCATATTCTGGTCAGTATCGAGGAGAGCGGCCGCCATATGGGGCAGTCGGCCTTCCAGATTTCGACCATCTCGACCGATATCGCCGAGACCACACGTCTGGAAGAGAGCCGTTCGGCTGCGGTGGCTGACGCGACGCAGAGTCTCACGCAGATTGCCGGCGGGGTGAAGCAACAAGCCGAGACCGCCGCCGAGCGGACCCGTCAGGTCGAACGGCAGGCGCACGCAGGGGTGGGTGCCGTCGAAAGGAATATTGCCGAACTCGACAGCGTGACTGGCGAGGTTAGCCGCGCGGCCGATGAGGTGACCGAGCTCAGCCACGCGGCCGAAAAGATCACGCAGATCATCGAAGTGATTCGCGAAATCGCCGGGCAGACCAACCTGCTGGCACTCAATGCGGCAATCGAGGCAGCGCGCGCGGGCGAGCAGGGGCGCGGCTTTGCCGTGGTCGCGGACGAGGTGCGGAAGCTCGCCGAGCGAACCACATCGTCGTCGCTCAAGGTGGGCGAGATCGTCGACGAGATTGGCAGTCGCGTCCAGGATCTGCAAAAGGCGATGCAGGCGCTCGTTGCGCGCGTTGAGCGTAGCCAGCAGGTGGCTGGCGAAACGGCGATGGCGATCAACTCGATGGCCACTGGGGTATCCGAGGCGGCGCGCAGCAACGACGCAATCGCCAATGAAAGCCGCCGGCAGATGACGCAGATCGATCAACTCGGTGCATCGCTCAAACATCTGTTTGCCACGCTGGCGGAGAGCGCAGCCAAGGTCGAGGCGACGGCTCACATCGGCGTCGATCTGCATCAGGCGTCGTGCGACCTTAACGATCTGATGGCCGGCTTCAGCTTCAAGCGGCAGACAGCGATCGCGTCGGCGGCCAGCGACGAAAGGCGCGCCTATCCGCGCCTCGAGCGGGGCGTGTTGACCCGCGTCGAAACCGAGAGTGGAGCCAGTCTGGAGTGCCTGACGATGGATTTGAGCCTGACCGGGGCGCGTCTGGTCATGAGTCGCAGATTGCCCGAGAAGGCGCGCCTGCGCTTATCGGTCTTTCTGCCGCAGCCGGATCTTGATCTCTACCGGGAGCAGCAGCCGGTGGCGATCAACGCGCAGGTGCGCTGGCAGCGCGCTGAGGGCAGTCGCTTCCTGTGCGGCGTCGAATTCGACCGTCCGACGGCGAGCGAACTGGCCCAGATCAAGGCGATTTTCGCTTTTTACAACAAGTCCAGCGAGCACTGACCGGCGCCCAGCGCCAGTTCCCCACCGCGCGCAGCGGCGGATCGGCCGATGGGCCGGAGCAGCCCAGCGGCGGGTGCGCCGGGCAAGCGCCGGCTGGCCTGCGGCGACTCGCCTAAGCGACAGGCTCCTGGCCGACGGTGACGTCGTGCGGCGGCGAACGCAACCAGCGGTCGAGCTCTGCACGTGGCAGTGCGCGTCCATAGAGCCATCCCTGAACGGTGGTGCAACCGAGACGGCGCAGGACGGCAGCCTGTTCGGGCGTCTCGACGCCTTCGGCGACCGATTGGACCTTCAGGTCACCGGCCAGGCCGACAATCGTCTCCGCGTACAGGCCTCGTTTCTCCTGCGCGATTTCCTGGATGAAGGTGCGATCGATCTTCAGGCGATCGATTGGCAGGTTCTGCAGCTGCCCGAGCGACGAGAAGCCGGTGCCGAAATCGTCGATGGCGATGCGAACACCCATTTGCTTCAAGGCGTCGAGGCTCTGCCGCACGATCCTGGGCTCATCCATGGCGATGCTCTCGGTGATCTCAAGTTCGAGCAGCTCGGCCGGCATGCCGCTGTTTTTCAGGGCGCGCGCGACGTCGTCGACGAAGCCGGCCTTGCGGAACTGGCCGATGCTGACATTGACGGCCATCGTCAGCCCGGTGAAGCCTTGCTGAGCAAGCCGCATGTGTTCGGCGCAGGCCTGCTCAAGTACCCAGACGCCGATCTGTACGATCAGCCCGGAGTACTCGGCGAGCGGAATGAAAACATCTGGCGTCTGCGTGAAGCCCCCCTTCCCATTTGGCCAACGCACCAGGGCTTCCAGACCGGTGACTGCATGGCTGGCCAGCGCAACTTGCGGCTGGTACCAGACCTCCAGCTTGCCCGCCTGAAAATCCTGTCGTAGCTGGCGAAGGACTTCGACGCGCCAGCGGGTATTCTCCTCGAGCTCCGGCCGATAGTCCTCGTAGTGCGAGGAGAAGCTGCGTTTGGCCCGGTTGAGCGCGATACTGACGCGCTTAAGCAGCGTCAAACCGGTGGCGCTCTCTTCGATGTGGCGGCAAAGACCGATGCTCACAGTGATCGGTAGCTGATACTCGCCGACATCGAAAGGCTCATGGCAGAGAGTACCCAGATGATCGGCATTGACGACCGACGCTGGGCCCAGAACACCGAAAACATCGGCTCCGATGCGTGCCAGCCGACATCCCTTGCCCAGATGTTCGCGCAGGCGGGTGGCGAAGGCGATCAACAACAGGTCGCCGACATCCGGACCGAGGCCGTCGTTCAGATCGGCGAAGTGATCGATGTCGATCAAAGCGGCGACCACCTCGCTGCGTTCGCGCGCGGCGCTCTCAAGGTCGGCGATGTACTGCAGGCGGTTGGCAAGCCGCGTTACCTGATCTTCGAAGGCGAGGTCATGCAGTCGCTCGACCAGTTTGACGTTGCGGAAACACGCCGCGATGTTGGCAACGAACACTTCGAGCAGCGGGCGGTCCATGGCCGCCACGGCGTTGCCCGAGTCGACGAAGATCGCTGCTTCCTGATGGGGCGCGGCTTTCAGGTAAAGCACGGTATGGTCGGGAGCGAAGATGTGCTGGCGCTTGGCGACGCAGGCCTGGATGTTGCGTACAACGCGGCGGTCGGGCAATTCGTCGAGCGGTCGCGCGATGTAGGCCGCATGCCGGCCGGCAGCACCAACGACGTAGCATCTTTCGCCGTCGCCGCCGAAGGGCGCGCCGCGCTGACTGCAGACGATTCCGTCCAGGGGCAGTTTCAGCAAAGCGGCGAGCTGCGTCAGAATGCCCTCGGCGAGGTTGGTGATTGCGTGCTGCTCCATGAGATCGGCCGCCGCGCCAACGATCAGTTCCAGTCCGCGTCGGTGCTCGGCGAGTGCGTGCAACTGCTGGTACGAGCGGAGCGCTGCGCTGACCGTCGTGATCAGGCGCGTGTTGGTCAGCTCGGCCTTGGTCCGGTAGTCGTTGATGTCGTACTGCTGGATCACCGCCAGTTCGGGCGCATACCCCGGCTGTCCGGTGCGCAGCATGATCCGGCACTCGCTCAGGCGCAGCTCGTCACGAATGTAGCTGACCAGATCGAGCCCCGCACGTTCGGTTTCCATCACCACATCGAGCAGGGCTAGCGCGACGTCCGGGTGTGCGCACAACTCGCTGCGTCCCTGGCGGCTGTCGTAGGCGTGATACAGCTGCAAAGGCCGACCGAGAATGCGCAAATTGCCGAGGACGAAGCGCGTTACGGTGTGCACCTCCTCGTCGTCGTCGACCACCAGCAGCTTCCACGGCGGTGTGCTTCCCACCGCCGAAACGCCCGGGCTCGGCAGATCATCGCTCAGCAGGACCAGTTCATCGTCGATCATTTGGAGGCTCCAGAAAGGGGTTGGGCGGCCGGGCTGCGCGGCAGGACGATCGAGAAGCGGATTCCCCGTTGCTGCGGAGGGCAGACGGTAATCGTTCCGCCCAGAACTGCCGTGACCAGGTTGTAGGTGATGTAGAGCCCTAGACCGCTGCCGCCGCTACCCAGGCGTGTTGTGAAGAAGGGTTCGAAAATGCGGTTGTACAGCGCTTCCGGGATGCCGGTGCCGTTATCCGTGTACTCGATACGCACGTTGCCCGGGTCAGCTGGTGCTGCCTGGATGCGAATCGTCCCCGCCTCGATTCGGGCGAAGCCATGCGTAAGGGAGTTGTTGATCAGGTTGCACAGCACCTGCTCGAGAGGACCAGGGTAGCTGTCCATCTCCAGGCCGGCAGGGATGTCCAGTTCGATGCGATGCGCAGTCCTTTTGAACTGCGGCTGCAGCGTGGTGAGCATTTCATCGATCGTTTCGCGCAGGGAAAAACGGCGCCGGCGGGCACTCGTCTGGTCGACTGCCACTTCCTTGAAGTGCCCGATCAGGTCGGCCGCCCGGATTGCGTTGCGCTCGATCAGGTCTACGGCTTCACTGCAGCGGGTCTGGAAGCTGCTGACCTGCGAGCGGCGCAGCGCTCCCGAATCGACCGAGTGGCCGAAGGCCTTGACCTCTTCGACGAGGGCGGTGGACATCATGCGCACATTGCCCAGTGGAGTATTCAGTTCGTGTGCGACACCTGCGACAAGGTGGCCAAGTGCGGCAAGTTTCTCGGCCTGGACCAGTTGCTGCATCGCGTGACGCAGTTCGGCGGTGCGTTCCGCGACGAGTTCTTGCAGCTTTTCGCGATGCCGTTCGAGTTCCGCCTCCGCCCGCTTGCGCGTCGTAATATCCAGGATCGTCGTACTGCTTCCGACGTAAGCTCCAAGGTCGCTGCGGATCGCGCGCACGAAGGCGATCACATCGATGACTTCGCCCGACTTCCCGATGCAGCGTCGCTCGGCGACGAAATCCTCCTGTTCCCCGCGGATCAGCCGGTGCATGTCGGCAACGTCGATTTCGCGATCATCCGGATGCGTCAGGTCACTCAGGCGCATCCGGTGGATGATTTCTCCGCTCTCGTAGCCGACCATTCGGCAGAAAGCCGGGTTGACCTGGACGAGTCGCATGTCCGGGTCGGCAATGCCGATGCCGAACAGAGAGTTCTCGAAAACCGAGCGATAGAATGCCTCGCTGATGCGCAGGGCGCGTTCAGCCTCCTTGCGCTCGGAGATATCCAGAATGACGCCAATGATTCCCGCGACCTGGCTGTCGGAATTGAGGAAGGCCGCCTTGTGGAAAACCACGTCGTGAACAGTTCCGGCGGGATCGACCGTCTGACCCTCATAGGCCGCCGGGTGCGGTTGGTGGAACAGTTCAAGGTCCATCACGCGGTGGATTTCGGCCTCTTGCGTCGGCATCAGCTCCGAGGTTGTCTTGCCGACCACCTCGGAGCGCGTCCGCCCGATCGATTCGGCGAAAGCCTGGTTGCAGCCGAGATAGTGGCCGTTCGTGTCCTTGTAGAACACCGGGGCCGGAATGGCGTTGAGCAGCGTGTTGAGGAAGATGCTGTTCTCGCGCAGGGCCGCCTCGCTTTCCTTGCGCGCGGTAACGTCAGTATTGGTTCCGACCAGGCGCAATGCAGACCCGTCGGCCTCACGTTCGATCGCCTTGCCCCGGCTGTTGATCCATCGCCACAGACCGTTCTTGGCGCGCAGGCGAGCTTCAACGTTGATCTCGGGAACGAGGTTGGACAGATGCGCGCGAACCGTCGCCTCGGCCGACTCCAGGTCGTCCGGGTGCACGCGATCACGCCATGCTGAATAGCCAGCCGGGAACTCGCCGGGCTCGTAGCCCAGCATCGTATACCAGCGATCGCTGAAGAACATTTCCTCGGTCCGCACGTTCCAGTCCCACACGCCGTCGCTGGTCGCTTCGATGACCAGGCGCAGGCGTTTCTCGCTGGCGTCAAGCGCACGGTGCGTCTTCACGAGATCGGCTGCACGTGCCTCGGCCAGGCGCTCGAGTCCTTCGCGCAGGCGCTTCAGCTCGAGGTGGGTGTTCACCCGAGCCAGCACTTCGGCTGGTTCAAAGGGCTTCGTCACGTAGTCGACGCCGCCGACCGCGAAACCTTTCACCTTGTCGGCAGTGTCGTTCGACGCACTGATGAAGATGACCGGTATCGATTGCGTGTGCGGGTCGCTTTTCAGGCGCTCGCAGACGGTATGCCCATCCATCTCGGGCATCCGTACGTCGAGCAGGATCAGGTCCGGCGGTTTGGCTGCAGCCGAGCGTAGCGCCAGCGAACCGCTGGCCGCTGGCCGGACGCGATATCCCTGTTGACACAGCAAGTTGTCGAGTAGCCTGAGGTTGGCAGGTGTGTCGTCTACCAGCATGATTTCGGCTGCTGTACCGTTGAACATGGTAAATACCCTTTGCTGGAGGCAATTGCTCTTGTGGGGACCACTGTCTGTTGCGGGAGGTGGGCGCTCGTGCGCACCACCCGCGCTTGTCTAATGAAGCAGGAATGGGCCATCCTCAGCCTTGACCAGGTCCGCCAGAACACGGGTCTACCTACGGCAGGCCGGGCGCGAACTTTAGGCAAAGGCACAGAATCTGTTGGCCGTCAGCTTAGCTCAGATCGGGCCGCCAGCGGGGCTCGGCGTGCGATTGACGGTGGGGATTGGTGCACCGTTTTGGGGCAGGTGTTGTGTGGCGGGTCGGCAGCACCGTGGCTGCTGCGCCGGCAACTGGTGTATGGCGAGCGACCTAATGTCGGCGTGTCCATACTGAGGGCCTCAGCCAGTTGGTCGACACCAGACGCGCGCCGTGCGCGACGGCTCGTGCGAGCCTTGGGCGTCGTCCGGTCACCAGGGCAGCCAGCGCACTCGCTTCGGTGACGCACACCAGGCGAGCGGGAGCCAACAAGATTGGCGCGCCGAGTGTTGGACGCCGCCTCGCGGTCGAGCACAACGCTGCCTTGACCCGAACCGGGGGAGGAGAATCAAACAAGCGCGTTGATCAGCACGAGCGTCGACGGTGCAGGTCGGCGCCGTCACTCTCAACGATGCCAGGAAGCGGCAGCAATCGGGGCTTTTGGCGCGGTGGCTTGCACCATCGGCAACACGGGGTTGCCAGCCTGGCACAAACGCATTCTACCGACACGGTGAACACTGGCGGCGGCCGAGGTGACGCAGTCATCATAGCGCCCGGCGCCCGTCAGGGTGCCGGGTCAGCGCGAGAGGCATCACTCAGCCGTAAACGAGGTATAGTGACGTATGGGCAAAGCATCCGACCCGTCGCTTAGAAATGCGGTGGCGCTCACCTACGGGAAGACCGAAGCAGCGCCACGCGTCGTCGCCAAGGGGCGCGGTGTGCTCGCGGAACAGATCATTGCGCGTGCGCACGAGCACGGCGTCTATGTCCACGAGTCGCCCGAACTGGTGTCGCTGCTGATGCAGGTCGATCTCGACCAGCACATTCCGCCGCAGCTGTATCTGGCGGTGGCTGAGTTGCTTGCCTGGCTCTACCGGCTGGAGAGCGGCGAAGGGGGGCCGCCGCCGGCCTTCGTCGTCCCGCCGGAGCCCGCACCTGGCGTCTGATCGGCCGCTTGTTGCTGACCCGTACGGGAGCCGCGTTTTTGCATTAAACTGGCCGATGTTGTCGATGCCGGGGAACGCGATGGAAGAAATCGAAACCGATCAGGACGTGCAGACGCCGCTGCAGTTCGAGATCGAACAGCCCAAGGAATACGCCCAGTATCTGCTGCACGCGAAGGCGGAGGTGCTTGCCATTCTGCGCTCGCTGAGCCAACGTCGAGCCTTGATCAGCGCCTACTTCGATGAAGGCCGATCATTTCTGCTCACCTCCCTGCTGGCGATCGACGGCGACAACCTGATCCTGGAACTGGGCCGCGACGACGAGGTAAACCGCCAGGCGCTGGCCGCCGACCATATCGTTCTGACTGCCACGGTGGATAAGGTAAAGGTCCAGTTCACGCTGCCACGCCTGGTTGCGGCGCGTTACGGTGGGCGACCGGCTTTTGGTGCTGCTTTGCCCGACAAGGTTCTGCGCTTGCAGCGTCGCGAATTTTTTCGCCTCAGTACGCCGGTCGCTCGGCCGGTCAAATTCACCAGTTCGATCAAGCGGCCAGATCGCAGCGTGATGACGATCGAGGCGTCGCTGCTCGACATCAGCGGGGGCGGGGTCGGCCTGATGGCGACTCCGGCACTGGCCGCGCTGCTGCCGCGCGGCTGTGTCCTCGCCGACTGCAAGATGGCCTTGCCGGACGAAGGTTTGCTGGTCGCGAATCTGTGTGTGCGCAACAAGTATGAGGTGACGACGCGCGCCGGTTCGCGCTACGTGCGCATCGGTTGTGAGTTCATCGCCTTGCCCGGTGCACGGATGAGCATGGTGCAGCGCTACATCACGCGCGTCGAGCGCGAACGCAAGGCGCGACTGAGCGGGATGGCCTAGCTCGGGTAGCTTGCGGCTTGCCGCGGGTGCAGCGACGGCGCCGTCTTTGAGCGTTCGTGCTCGTAGACAGGCGCCGTTGTCGGCTTGCCGCCTAGAAGCCGATGGCGAGCAGCGTGTATCCGGCGATCACCGTTCCGACCAGCGCCAACCCATAGCAGACCAGTTTAGCGCCGACGCCAGCATGAATCCCGATGTCGTGCAGGCTGTGGAAGATGCGGTGTGCCGCGTGCCAGAGGAAGAGCGCAATGACGGCAAAGACGAAGCCCTTGCCGATCCAGTGCTGGACGAAGGCGAGAACGCGCGGATAGCTCAGCGTGTCTGCCGGCAGGAGCAGACCGAGCGGAATGGCGAGGCCGGTGATGAAGACCAGCATTGGGCCAAAGAGTGCCGACAGCATGCCGCCGGCACCGAACAGCGCCCAGAAGATCGGTGCGTTCGAGCGTTTCAGTGGGCGTTTCATCGTGCCATCCCCCATACCAGAGCGAGCAGCGCAAGGCTCGCGGCGGCGGCAGCCGCCAGACCACCGGCGGTGATTACCCAGCCGGCCAGCTTCTTGCCGCCGACGATGACCGGCGGCATCGTGCGCGGCATGATCTTGAACCATGTGTAGGTGTGGTAGCTGATCGCGACCAGTGCGAGCAGGTGAAAGAGGATTGCCCAGGACCCCTGTAGCGTCGCCAGCCAGGCGGTCCACGCAGCCTCGCCCTGCGCCAGGCGGAGCAGACCAATCAGCAGGACGGCGGCGTAGGCGGCGACGAAGAGGGCGGTTCCCTCATGAATCATATACTCCACGAAGTAGGGATTCTTCCGCCACCAGCCATCCATCGGGCGGACATAGGGGCGACGCTTATTCACTTGGCACCTCCCTTCGGCGAAAGGAATCGAAGAAAATAGTCGGCTGCGCTGTTGGTCTTGTTCTGATTGACCGCGTTGGCCGGGTCGACGTGCTTCGGGCAGACCTCGGAGCAGTAGCCGACGGCGGTGCAGTTGAAGACGCCTTCTTCCGAATTGATCAGTTCCATCCGTTCTGCCTTGCCGCCGTCGCGCGAGTCGACGTTGTAACGGTGCAGCAAAGCCGTTGCCGCCGGGCCGATAAAACTTGGGTTGAGGCCGAACTGCGGGCACGCAGCGTAGCACAGCAGGCAGTTGATGCATGAACTGAACTGCTCGTATTGAGCGAGTTGCTCGGGCGTCTGCAGATACTCTCCCTGCGCCGGCGTGCGCGGCTCCTTGGGAATGATGTAGGGCTGAATGCTTTCCAGCCTGTCGATGAAGCCCTCCATGCCGATGACCAGATCGCGCTCGATCGGGAAGTGCGCCAGCGCTTCAACGCGTACGCGCGCCGGGTAGTAGTCGCGCAGGAAGGTCTGGCACGAAAGGCTGGGGATGCCATTGATCATCATGCCGCAACTCCCGCAGATCGCCATCCGGCAAGACCAGCGAAAGCTCAGCGATCCGTCGAGATAATCCTTGATGTACTGCACGCCCTGGAGGACCGACATGTCGTCCGTGAAAGGGACTTCGAAGACCTGCGTATGCGGTGTCTTGTCCTTTTCCGGGTGATAGCGCAGCACTTCGATTTCTATCGTTTTCGGGTGTTCAGCCATGGGAAGCCTTCCTTTCCTGCTCAGCCTTTTCGCCGGCAGCACCATAAGCGCGCGTGCCCGGCTGCGATTTGGTGATCCTGACCGGCCCATAGTCGATGCGCGGTGCGCCGCCGGCGACGTAGTGGGCCTGCGAATGCTTGAGGAAGTTGACGTCGTCGCGTTGTTCGAAGCCGTCGAGCCGTTGATGTGCGCCGCGCGATTCGCGCCGGTTGATCGCCGAATAGGCCATCGCCTGCGCGACATCGAGTTGATACTCGAGTTCGATGGCGAGCAGCCAGTCGGTATTCCAGACGCTGGATTTGTCTTCGACGCGGACGTTCTTGAAGCGCTCCTTGAGTTCGTCGAGCTTGTCGCAGGTCTTCTGCATCGTCTCCGCCAGGCGGTAGATGCCGCAGCCGTCTTCCATCGTTTGTGCCATTTCCTTGCGCAGCGTCGCGATTCGCTCGTTGCCGCGCGTGTTCTGCCGGATGCCGAGCACTCGTTGCTCGACCGCCTGCGCCTGGGCGAGGACGCTGGCCGGCGCTGCTGGTGCGACCGAACTGGCAAAGCGGGCGGCTTCCTCGCCGGCAACACGACCGAAGACGAGCAACTCCGAGAGCGAATTCGAACCCAGCCGGTTGGCGCCGTGGATGCCGACGCTGGAGCACTCGCCGGCGGCGTAGAGGCCGGCGAGCGGCGACGCGCAGCGCCCGTCTACGAGGATGCCGCCCATCGTGTAGTGCACCGCCGGACGAACGGGAATCGGCGCCAGCGCCGGATCGACGCCGAGAAACTGCTCGGCCAGCTCGTAGATCTGCGGCAGCCGCTCGCGCAACTTCTCCTCACCCAGGTGGCGCAGGTCGAGGTGGACGACCGATCCGTGCGGCCCTTCGATAGTGCGCCCCTTCTGCTGTTCATACCAGAACGCCTGGCTCAGACGATCGCGTGGGCCGAGTTCCATCGCCTTGTTGCGCGGTGTCGGTTCGGCCGGACCGAGGCCGTAGTCCTGCAGATAGCGATAGCCGTCCTTGTTGAGCAGAAAGCCGCCTTCGCCGCGGCACGCTTCGGTAAACAGTAGTCCTGTTCCAGGCATGCACGTCGGGTGATACTGCACGAATTCCATGTCGCGCAGGGGCACGCCGTGCCGGTAGGCGAGGGCCATCCCGTCGCCGGTCACGACGCCGCCATTGGTGTTCTCGCGGAAGACGCGACCGGCGCCACCGGTGGCGATGACCACGGCGCGGCCTTCGACCAGGGTGAACTCGCCGGATGCGATCTCGATGGCGACGACGCCGGCGATCCGCTTATCCTCGACGATCAGATCGACACAGAAGTGTTCGTCGAAACGCTTGATCGACGGATACTTGATCGAGGTCTGGAAGAGCGTGTGCAGCATGTGAAAGCCGGTCTTGTCGGCGGCAAACCAGGTCCGTTCGATCTTCATTCCGCCGAAGGCGCGGACATTGACGTGCCCGTCTTCCGTCCGGCTCCACGGACAGCCCCAATGCTCGAGCTGGGTAAGCTCTTCGGTACAGCGGGAGACGAAGTATTCGACCACATCCTGTTCGCACAGCCAGTCGCCACCATGCACGGTGTCGTTGAAGTGGTAGTCGAGGCTGTCGCTGGCCTTCTTGACCCCGGCTGAACCGCCTTCGGCGGCCACCGTGTGGCTGCGCATCGGATAGACTTTGGAGACGAGGGCGATTTTCAGGGCCGGGTCTGCTTCGGCGACGGCAATCGCTGCGCGCAGGCCGGCGCCTCCTCCCCCGACAATGATTACGTCTGCTTTGTATATCTCCACGTATGCTCCTTTCTCGCACCCACTGGTACGGGGCGCGATGACATCAGACAAAGCCCGCCGGGGTTCCGGAATCGGCTCCGGGTGCCTGGGCGGAACGTGTGGTCACATCTAAGGCAGCTTCCCGCTACGATTCTACCGAGTGTTGTCGGCAACTCAAGTGCGGGTCAGTGTCAACATCTGGTAGAGGCCGCCAAAGAAGCGCTGCCTGCTCGCGACAACGAAGCCGCCGGCCTTCGGCAGCCAGGCATCGATCTCCTCGCGAAACAGGTCGCAGGCAAAGGGTTCGAGTCGGTCGAGTACCGGCATCCAGAAATAGCGCAGCGGGTTGTAGCGGCTCGGCGCCGCATAGTCCACGATGACCAGTCGCCCGCCGGGTCGCAGAACGCGCAGGGCCTCGGCCAGCGTCTTCTCGCGGACCGCCTGCGGCTGTTCGTGCAGGAGAAAGAAGAGCAACGCCTGATCGAAACTCGCCTCGTCGAAACCCAAGGCTGCCGAATCCATGCAATGGAGTTTGATCGGCAAGTCGCGCGCCAGCTTGCCGGCCAGGTTTTCCAACTGGATGGGCAGGATGTCGGCGACTTCCAGAAAACCGCCAGGGGTCACGCAGTTCGCCAGCCGCGGCGTCAGATCGCCATAGGCACAGGCGATCTGCAGCGTTCGGCCGGGCAGGTGGTGGCCATAGGCGTCCAGCACGGCCTCACACAGGCGGCCGTAGTTTCCCCAGAGGATGAGGTTGACCAGCCACTGGCGCTCGAAGAAGTGCACCGCGCGCGGATGAATGTAAGCCCACCAGTAGTGCGCCTGCAGATACTGGGGAACCGCCGGCGGGCCTTTGCTGACCGCGACGCATGTCGCGCCCGGTCGATCGGTGAGGTTTTTCATGTTGAAAAGTTGACGTTCTTACGTTCAGCGGAGCGCCGCACGAGCGTCCGGTCCCGACCGCAGTTTCCCCAAGGATCTCGCACGCACGCCGGTCGAGAGGCGCCTAATCCTGCCTTTTCTTTCTCTTTTCACGTCGTTCACCTGCTACGCAGCGCGCGACGACGACCTAGTGAGGTCGTACCCTAACCGATCAACCGGCCAAACGCAACCGAGGGAGCACCTGCCGGGCGTTGGCCGAGGTGGTGGCGGCCAGATCGATTGGCGCTGTCGCGCGCAGTTCGGCGAGGATGGCGAGGATCCGCGGGAGTTCGGCGGGCGTGTTGCGACCACCCGCCAGCCAGGCCGGGGGCATGTCCGGCGCATCGCTTTCGAGGACGATCGCCTCCGCCGGCAAGGTCGCTGCGAGCTGCCGGATGCGGCTGGCGCGCGCCTGACTCAGCGTGCCGCCGTAGCCGAGCTTGCAGCCTATTCGGAGGAACTCGTCGGCTTGCTGGCGACTGCCGTTGAAGGCGTGCGCAATGCCTCCATTGACGCCGATTCGACGCAAGCCAGCGAGCACCTGGTCGATCGCCCGGCGGGTGTGCAGCAGGACGGGCAGGCCGGCGTCGCGGGCGATTCTCAGTTGCTCAAGGAAGAAGTGCTGCTGCCGTTCGACATCGGTCGGCCCGACCAGGAAATCGAGGCCGATCTCGCCCACCGCAACTGGCGCTTGCGCACTGTCGGCTTCCCGCTCCAGCCAGCGCCTTAGCTCCGCCAGGTCTTCTTCGCGCGCATCGCCGACGCACAGCGGATGAATGCCGTAAGCCGGAATGCAGCCAGGGTATCGCCGGCAACAGTCTCGCACGGCAGCAAAGCCGTCGGCGCTGAGCGCGGGGACGACCAGCGTTGCCACGCCGACTGCCTGAGCAGCGGCGACGACCGCCGCGCGATCCGCCGCGAAGTCGTTGGCCGCCAGATGGCAATGCGTGTCGATCAACACGGCGTCGGCCAGCGCTGGGCTGGCCGGCCCATCGCACAAGACCGCGCCAAGCGCTACCCGGTGTGCCAAGGGGAAAAGTCGGGCTCGGGCGTTCGCCCGCTGATCAGGTCGGCGAGGACGGCAGCCGAGCCACAGGCCATCGTCCAGCCAAGCGTCCCGTGCCCGGTGTTGAGGTAGAGGTTGGGGATAGCCGAGCGCTCAATGAGGGGCACGTTTGACGGCGTAGCCGGTCGCAGACCACACCAGAAAGCGATTTCACCGGCTGGACGCAAGTCGGGGAAGAGCGTTGTTGCGCGCTCGATCAGGGCGCGGCAGCGGACCGCGTTGAGGTCGAGGTTGTAGCCGTTGAACTCGGCGGTTCCGGCGACGCGCAGACGCTGACCAAGGCGCGAAAAGACGAGCTTGTGGCCGTCGTCGGTCAGACTGACGCTGGGCGCGACGCTGTCTTCGCCGAGTGGCACGGTCGCTGAATAGCCTTTGGCCGGATAGACCGGCAGGCGCAGGCCGAGCGGTCGCAGGAGCAGCGGGGTGTAGCTGCCAAGTGCAGCGACATAGGCGTCGGCTTGCAGCGACTCGCCGCCGGCAAGCACGCCGCTCAGGCGGCCACCGCTGAGCATGAGACGCTCGATGGAGCGCCCGAAACGGAATTCAACGCCGTTGGCCGCACAGTGCCGGGCGAGTTCCTGCGTAAAGCGGTGCGCGTCGCCCGATTCGTCTTCGTCCAGATAGTCGCCGCCAACCAGCAGCGGGCGGGCGCTGGCGAGCGCCGGCTCGATGGCGACGCATTCGTCGGCGCTCAGGCTGCGCCGGTTGCAACCGAACTCGCGCATCACCGCCGCCGCCCTGAGCGCGGCGGAAAATTCTTGGCGATCGGTGTAGACGTGCAGGATGCCGCGTGCCAGATGATCATAGGCGAGCGCTATTTCTCCGCGCAGGCGCTGCAACTGGCGGCGGCTGTAAAGGGCGAGGGCGACGATGCGCCGGATGTTGTCGCGCGTGCGCGCCGGTGTGCATTCGCGCAGGAAGCGCAGACTCCAGTCGAGCAGCGCAGCATCGCGCCGGAAACGGAAGAGTAGCGGCGCATCCTCGCGGGTCATCCAGGCCAGTGCGCGCAGCGGGGCGTGCGGGTTGGCCCAGGGCTCGGCGTGCGAGACCGAGATCTGACCGCCGTTGGCAAAGCTGGTTTCCATCCCGGCCGCCGCCTGTCGCTCGACGACGACCACCTGATGCCCCGCGCGGGCGAGATACCACGCACTGCTGACGCCGATGACGCCGGCACCGAGAACCATCACCTTCAAGCGGTCAGCCCCTGATCGCGTGTAATGCGGACGACCTCCGGGATCCGTCGCAGGCGGCGCATGAGGCGAGCGAGCGAGCTGCGGCCAGCGATCTGAACGGTGAAATGGATCGTCGTGTACAGACCGGGATGCTTTTCGTCCATCTTCACGTGCTCGATGTTCGTTCCCGAACTCGATATCTCGGTCGCGATCTTGCCCAGCGCACCGATCGTGTTCTGCACCATGACGCGCAGGCGCACGCTGAACAGTTTGCCAGGTTCCGGTTCCCACTCGACTTCGATCCAGTTCGCCGGGCGGCCGCTGCGCATGCGGCTGATCGCCGGACAGTCATGCGTGTGGATGACCACTCCCTTGCCTTTCCAGATCGAGCCGATGATCGGATCGCCTGGGATCGGTTGACAACAGGGTGCGAACTGTACCGCCATTCCCTCGCTGCCACGGATGATCAGCGAGGCCGGCGCTTTCTCGTTTGCCGGCCGGTTGTCGTCGCGCGCCAGCAGGCGGCGGGCGACGACGCCGGCCATACGGAAGCCCAGGCCGATGTCAGTGTAGACTTCCTTGATCAGCTTGTTGCCCGAATCGCGCAAGACATTCTTCCAACTCGACACGGGCACTTCCGAGGCAACGACGCCGAGCGCACGCAGTTCCTGGTCGAGCATCTTCTCGCCGAGCGCGGTCGATTCGTCGTGCTGCGCCGTCTTCAGGTAGTGGCGGATCTTGTTGCGTGCCCGCCCGGTCTTGACATGACTGAGCCAGGACAGACTGGGATGCGCTTCGGCTGCGGTGACGATCTCGACCCGGTCGCCGTTGGTCAGTTCGGTCGTCAGCGGCAGCGGAGTGAAATTGATCTGGGCAGCGACCGAGTGGTTGCCGATATCCGTGTGCACCGCGTACGCCAGGTCGATCGCCGTCGCGCCGCGCGGCAGCGGGATGATCTTGCCTTTCGGGGTAAAGACGTAGATCTCGTGCGGGAAAAGATCGACCTTGACATGTTCGAGGAACTCCGAAGAGTTGCCCGCGCTGCTCTGCAGATCAAGCAGCGAATGGAACCACTTGCTGGTTTTCTGCTGCAGATCGGCACCGAGCGTCACGCTGTCCTTGTACAGCCAGTGCGAGGCAATTCCCTCCTGGGCGACGTTGTCCATCGCTTCGGTGCGAATCTGCAACTCGAATGGCGTGCCGTGTGGGCCAATCAGCGTCGTGTGCAGCGATTGGTAGCCATTTGGCTTGGGAATGGCGATGTAGTCCTTGAACTTGCCGGGTACCGGCTTGTACAGCGCGTGCAGCGCGCCAAGCGCCAGATAGGTCGTCGCGATATCCTGCACGACGACGCGAAAGCCATAGACATCAAGCACCTGTGAGAATGACAGGTGCTTGTCGAGCATCTTGCGGTAGATCGAATAGAGACTCTTCTCACGCCCGAAGATCTGGGCGTCGATCCCGTGTGCGGTGAGTTTCTTCTTGATTCCGGCAAGGATGCGCGAGAGCAGCTCGCGCCGGTTGCCGCGCGCGGCCTTCAGTGCGCGCGCCAGGACGCGTGCGCGCATCGGGTAGATCAGGTGGAAGGAAAGATCCTGCAGCTCGCCGAACAGCTTGTTGAGACCCAGGCGGTTGGCGATCGGGGCGTAGATTTCGAGCGTTTCGCGGGCAATCCGGCGGCGTTTTTCAGCCCGCAGGGCAGCCATCGTCTGCAGGTTGTGGCGGCGATCAGAGAGCTTGATCAGCACGACGCGCAGGTCGCGCGCCATGGCCATCAGCATCTTGCGGAAGTTCTCGGCCTGTGCCTCTTCCTGCGACTGGAACTCGATCTTGTCGAGTTTCGACAGTCCGTCGACGAGATCGGCGACCGGTCGCCCGAACTCCTGCGCGATCTCGGCCTTGGTCACCGCCGTGTCTTCCATCACATCGTGCAGCAGGGCGGCGACCAGTCCTTCGACGTCCATCTGCCATTCGGCGAGGGCACCGGCAACCGCCAGCGGATGCGTGATGTAGGGGTCGCCAGAAAGCCGCATCTGTCCGCGGTGCGCCTGCTCGCTGAAGCGATAGGCGCGCCGTACGGTCTCAATCTCCTCCGGTGGGAGGTAGGTCAGGCTGTCGATGAACAGCCGGAAGGCGGGCTCGTCCTCCGGATCGCGACCTTGCTCGGGTTCATCGACCAGCGGCTGGGCGACTGCGCCGGCTGGCGTGACCGGGTCCATGCTGAAGCAAGCGGAAATTGCCGGCGGTCAGGCCTGACCGCGATTCAGAATTTCGACCCCGACCTTGCCCTGGGCAATCTCGCGCAGGGCGATTACCGTCGGTTTGTCGCGCCCGGACTCGATCAGCGGCGAGGCGCCGGCCGTGATCTGCCGGGCGCGGTAGGTCGCTGCCAGAGTCATTTGAAAGCGGTTCTGAATGCGCTGCAGACAGTCATCTACAGTTACTCGTGCCATGCGGATCTCCAATACAAATCAGAGCATTGTTGCGAAAAGGACGGAATGGCGCCGACTTTGCACGGAATAGCGCAGGCGCGCTGCGCGGACGATCGCCAGAAGGTCCTGCAGCGCACGCGGCAAGTCGTCGTTGATGATAACATAGTCGAATTCATCGGCATGCCGCATCTCGTCGCGTGCCGCCGCCAGGCGCCGGGCGATCGTCTGCGCATTGTCGGTTGCCCGTTCGCGCAGGCGTTGCGCGAGCACATCCAGCGAGGGCGGCAGGATGAAGACGCCGATCGCTGCCGGAAAGACCTTGCGCACCTGCTGCGCACCTTGCCAGTCGATTTCGAGCAGTACGTCCTGGCCGGCGCGCAGGGCAGCTTCGATGCCGCTACGCGAAGTGCCGTAGTAGTTGCCATGAACTTCCGCCCATTCGAGAAAGTCATTCCGCCGGATCTTTTCCTGGAACTCGTCGAGCTCAATGAAGCAGTACTCGATGCCTTCACGTTCCCCGCTACGCGGCGGTCGCGTCGTGTGCGATACCGACACCTGGATTGCCGGATCATTCTCCAGCAGATGGCGCACGAGGGTTGTCTTTCCCGCCCCGGAGGGCGCCGTCAGGATGTAGAGATGGCCGAACATGGGGCTTGCAAGGGCGATGGCAGAGCGCCATTGTACCCGTCGCTGGGCGGATTTCGACGCTCTCCGCGCGTCCGGGGGCCGGGGGTGGACGGCACGCGCGGCGGCAACGACAATAGCAGCATTACGCTTTTGCGCTGTCGCCCAGCTTTTTTCCAGGAGCCCGCAGATGTCCGGCCGGAATTTGACGCACTGCTTTGTCTTGCTATCCACCACTGTCCTGGTGGCGAACCCGGTCAGTGCCGCCGTGCCGACGAAGATTCTCGGTTTCGACGACATGTCGTGCCGGGCCTGGGCCGCGAGTCGAAGCGATGCCGAGCAACGTGCGCTCCATGTCGCGTGGTTGCGCGGTGTATTGACCGGTCACAACTACGCCAACCCTGGCCAGCAAGTGGCGACGATCTCGCCGGCGACCGTCGAGCAATTCGTGAACCGCTATTGCAGCGAAAAGCCTGCGGCTCAGTTCAGTGATGCCGCGTTCCGTTTGAGCGACCAGTTTTCCGGACGTAACGCGCCGATCACCAAGTGAAACGGGGTGCGGCCGGCGCGGCGTCCATTCGCTCTCAGCGCGGCTTCTCGAGCAGGTCGACGCGCTGCGGACTGAGCAGGGTCACCCCGTCTGGCGTCAGGTGGGCCGAGAATCCCTTCTTCACTTCCTGGTACAACTCGGGCGACAGCGTGTGATTGCTGTGGGTGACGCGAATCATGCGCGCGTCGAATTGCGCGAAATCGGCAAAATGGCTGCGCGTACTGAAAAAAAGTTCCTCTCTGAGGAGCAGGTGGCCACGTTCGACGGCACGACATACGGCGGCAAATGCCGCTTCTCGCACAAGCTTCTCGTCGTGGAAGAGGCGCATGATCTCGTTCAGCTCGCCGCCATATACCGGTTCGGAGATCCATGCCAGTCCGCCCGGCCTGAGCACACGTGCGATCTCGCCAAGTGCGGCGTCCATCGCACCCGGGCGAACGTGGTGCAGCGATTTGAACATGATGACGATGTCGAAGGAGTCGCCGTCGGCCGGAATCTCCTCTGCTCCTCCGTGCGCGAAGCGGACGTTCGGCAGGTCGTCGATCTGCAGGTTCTTCGCGTGTTGGACCTGGTCGACTTCGAGCGCCAGAATGTGCTCTGCGCGTCCGTTTTCGGCGAGCGTCCGTGTCTTCTCGGCGCGTCCGCAGCCAAGTTCCAGAACACGGGCGCCGGCAAAGGGCAGCATGGCCAACATCAGCTTCACTTCATTGACCGGTGGCTGCTGCGCCGCTATCGGGTCGGCGATCTTCATGCAGGGCGTCATCTGAGCGCGCATGTCTGGCTTTCAGCGGGGTTTGCGCAGCCAGTCATGCCGCGCGCTGTTCGCCACGCAGGGTCACGTGGCGAGTGGCGGCCAGCCGGACCAGGTGCGGTGCCAAGGCAGAGTGTGCGCCGCGCGTCAGGGCCAGCGCTCGGGCTGTTGCCAGGCGCCTCTCACCTGACCGGAAACGCGCGCGCCAGCCAGTAATCGTAGACAATTTGCGCGGCCTCGATGCAGCGCGCGTTGCCGGTCGCCAGCAGGTCGGCATAGACCAGGGCAGGCGGCACGCAGTCCAGGCGTCCCCAGAGGTTGAGGCTTTCACCCCAGAACGGCTTGCGCAACTCGACCAGCTTCTCGTAGGCGAGCGGGCCGGCTGGGGCAAGGTGCTCGTGCGCAATGAGGCGGGCCGGGAGTTTGTCGCTGTACAGGGTCAGCACTCCGGGATCGAGGTCACAGCCGAGCAGGGCGGCGGCTGGTTCGCCACTCCAGCGCAGGTGCGCCGGATTCAGTGCCCACTCCCGCCAGTGGAGGAAATTCGCTGCACTGTAGCGCCCGATCAGCGTCTTGCCGCGCAGCTCGCGGGCGTACGCGTCCGCCCAGTCGTCGAGTAGCCGGCGGTTTCGGTTGAGCCGGCGCTGCTTGCCGTTTACCTGCATCCACCCATGTTCCTGCAGGTCGGCAACGACCGCGCGCATCGTACCAAGGGCGACATCGGCTGCCGCGGCGATCGCCGGATACGGCGCTCCCGCCAGTTCGGCATCGCAGATGAGGCTGAAGAGTACTTTCAGTCGGCTGCTGGCAAAGCTCTGGCTGGCGCGCAGGGCAATCTGCTTCTCGCGCAGCTTGCGTCCGGTCACGTAGATGAAAACCCCGCGGCCTTCGAGATAGGCGTTGCCCGCGGCATCGACGAACTGCTGGTCATTGGCGCGCAACCGGTCGGCCAAGGGCGAAGTCACATGGTCGGTGATCAGCAGGGGGAGAGGGCAGCCCGCGTCGAGCGGATGGTCGTGGCGCGCAAGGACATGACCAACGGTACCGGGCGTAAGGCGACGGGTTACTCTCGCCGAGTAGTCGATGCGGCTATTGTCCTTGCTCACCGACAGCCAGGTGCCTGCCGTGTTGCGTCCGCCACCGAGTGTCGTTTCGCTCTCCATCGTGACGCTCAGGCCGTGCCCGCGTAGAGCCTGCGCAGCCCTTTCCAGCAGGGCTATTTCCCTTTCAGCGCTCATTCCGCTACCGCCGTTGGTATTGTCGACACGAATTGATTATGAACGCTCACCGGGCAATGTACAAGCCCGATTGCTGTCCACTTTCCGTTTGCCGGCACGGTCGACAGATCGCCTTGCCGCGCGCAGCGAAGCGGCAAGGCGAGTCTGGCGGTCAACCAGTGGCGGTGCGGCGAAGAAGAGCGAACGGGGTCTGGGCCGCGTTGCGCGTGGTGCCGCAAACGAGCGCCAGACGCCGCCAGCCAGCAGTCAGCCAGGCTTGCAGGCGAGCGGCAGGCGTCATCAACAAGCCGACGCGCTCGATGCGCGCCCGTCCGTAGCCGACCGCCTCGACCAGGGCCAGCCCGCTGGCGCGAATCAGATGGCTGCCGCCTGCCCGAAGCAGAACATCGCCGCTTTCGCCCTCGACGGTCAACCAGAGAATGCCGGCAGTGCAGGTCACCCGCACGCCGCATGGCGAAACGATGCGCAACGGCGTATTGTGGACCAGGCTGATATCGTGGTGATGATTTTGCGGGTTCATTGCCGCCTCCTGTTCTTTCTTGTTTGACGAGATGGCAGTGTATGGTCGTGCGAGCTTGTGGTACAGTCACAGACAGTGTGAATTGTTATCGGCACAGTTTTGTCTTTTGCAATCTGTGCTTGCTGTCCCGCGGGTGAACTGTGCTGGTCGGAGTCAAATGGAAACTGAATTGTTGCGCTATGAGCGGCTGGCCGAGGATCTCAGCGGAATCATCAGCAGCGGAAGCCTGCGCCCGGGCGAGCGACTGCCGTCGATCCGCCGGTTGTCGCGCGATCGCCGGCTTTCCGTGTCGACCGTGGTTCAGGCGCTGCGTCAACTCGAACAACGCGGCTTGATTGAAGCGCGCCCGCAAGCGGGCTACTTCGTGCGCCATGCCGCGCCGCGGCGAGCTTTGCCAGCGGTTCGTCCGACACCCGAGGAACCGGTGCCGGTCGATGTCAGTCAGCGCCTGATACGCATTCTGCTCGGTGGCGTACAACCGGGTGTGGCGCCGCTCTCGGCTGCCATGCCGGCCTCCAGCCTGCTGCCGGTTGCTGCTCTGCAGCGCCTTTACAGCAGTGTCGTGCGGCGGCATGCGCGCTTGCTCGAAGGACACAGTCACATCCACATGGACGAGCCGCTGCTTGTTCGGCAGCTGGTTCTACGCTCGATGGGCTGGGCTGGCCCGCTGGCTGCCAACGAGTTCGTCGTCACCAATTCATGTACGGAAGCGCTCGCCTTGTGCCTGCGTTCGGTGACCAGACCCGGCGATACGGTCGCGGTCGAGTCGCCCGGCTACTATCTGATGCTCCAGTTGCTCGAGGTGCTTGGCCTGCGTGCACTCGAAATTCCGACCGATCCGCACACCGGCATGTCGGTCGAGGCGCTCGATCTGGCGACGCGGCAGGGCAGGGTCGCCGCTTGTCTGCTCGTCCCCAATGCGAGCAATCCGCTCGGCGGCATCATGCCGGACGAGAACAAACGGCGTCTGGCCAGGCTGACAGCCGAGCGCGGCGTCGCAGTGATCGAGGACGACGTCTACGGCGATCTGCACTTCGGCAACGAGCGGCCCTGGCCGATCAAGGCCTTCGACCAGACGGGGAATGTCATGCTCTGTTCGTCGTTCTCCAAGTGTCTTTCGCCGGCGCTGCGCGTTGGTTTCGTCGCAGGCGGCCGCTACCGTGCGCAGCTCGCCTTGCACAAGACGATCACCAGTGGAGCGACTAATCCGATCAGCCAATTGGTGCTCGCCGAGTATCTGGAGTCGAGCGCCTGTGAGCGGCACTTGCGCGCACTGCGGCGGACCTACGAACGCCAGGTCGAGGCCATGCGCGCGGCGGTCACGCGCCACTTTCCGGCGGCCACGCGTCTGACCGAACCCCAGGGCGGCTTTGTGTTGTGGGTCGAACTGCCCGAGGAGATCGACGCCACGGCACTTTATGAAAGAGCACTGGCGGCGGGCGTCGCCTACGTTCCGGGGGAACTTTTCTCCGCCAGCGGCATGTACCGCAACTGCCTGCGCCTGAATTGCGGCAATCCGCACACACCGGAGATCGAAGATGCCGTTCGTCGGCTCGGTCGACTGATCGGCGGCTGACCGCTCGCGCTGTTCGGCGCGATCAGCGATCGCGGTGCGAGATTTCGAGTACGCGGGCCCTTTGCGCCAGTTGGTCGACGAGCTCGTTCGCCGCGCGGCGATTGGCCGCGTCGAGGTTGGCGTCCCACTCGTCGAGCAGGTAGACCCGGTAGTTGGTCTTGGCGACGATTTCGCGCAAGACGCGAAGCTGCCGCTCACCGGACGAGTAGCCCCGCCTTTCCTCGCTTTCCTCCTGCGCGCTGAGCTCGGCTGCATCTTCTGCTTCTTCGCCATGCTCGTCTTCCGGGGCCGACGATGAGCGCGCGTCCCCTCGCTCGTCGCAGGAGTTGAAGGCGAACGACAGACGGTCATGGGTGGGCCAGTAGAAGGCCGCGCCGCGCAGATGGCACTTGAGTGCCGAGAGCAGCGTCGACTTGCCCGTGCCGTTGCCGCCGCGCACGGCGACCAGGCCGACGGGCCGCGCCAGCACGTGTTCAATCGCTTGCGCCAGCGAGGAACACGCGCGTTCCTGCGCGCCTTCCTTGAGAATCAGGCGTCCAAAGCCAATCCGTTCGATGAATCCTTCGTCCGCCACCGGGGAAATGTGCTCGCAGACGCCCTGTATGCGTGACCATACGGCGACCAGGTCGGTCAGGCCGGAAGTCAGTTGGTGCATGTCGAGCGTCATCTCGACCTGGCGCGGCAGCGTCGCGGCCAAGGCGATCAGCAAGGGCAGGTTGCCAGCGTCCTGGATGGCGACCCAGGCAGTCGTTGACAGTACAGCAATGAGGGCGATCATCCCGCTGATCGCACTCCACCCCTCGCGCGCCAGGATGGCCCGGATCTGTGCCGCCAGCGCGTCGCTCAGGCGTTGCCGGAAGTCGCGGTGCCAGAGGGCGAAGTTGTAGCGATTGCCACTGAAGATGTTGTCCCAGGCGTTGTAGGTGCGTGCCCGCATGCGATTGGTCATCCGTTGATTCTTCAGGTAGGCGGCGGCAAGCGGCTGGCGCAGCAGCCACTGCAGCGTGATCAGAACGACGAAGACGACGGCAAACGAAAGCGGCAGGCCGGCGTCGATCTCGAAACCGAGCACCAGCGAATTGAACAGGAGCTGGAAGAAGAGGCGCAGGTAGTACTGCAGGTTGTAGACCAGGTCAAAACAGACGTCGAAGGTCTCGCTGGTGAGAAACGGCTCGACCTGTTCGCGTTGCTGGCTGTCGGCCAGGAGCGCCGTCTGGAAGCGGTTGCGCCGCGCGAAGTGCAGCATGTAGCGCCCGAAACTGCCGAATCCAGCGCGTTCGGCAAAGATCCAGCTCACTGCACCGGCGAGGTAGGAGACCGTCTGGACGACGATGATAGCGATGAAGCCCGCAGCCGAAACGTGTTCTTCCGTGATGTCGCGGGCGATCTGGATGACCAGCCAGAGCGTCGTCGCGCCGCACGCTTCCTGCGCGATGATCAAGGCAAGCATGCCGAACGCGGCTGGCCCAAGAAAGAAACGCAGGAAGGCGGTGTGGGTGAAGGACGCGGCAGGCAAAGCGGCAGGCATCGACCAGTGAGGGGGAAGGTGAAGCAATCCAGGCGGCACGCGGGTAGTGGCCGGCGGCGTGGCGGTCAGACTCGACGTTCGACCCGGCGTGTGCAGCCCGGGCCCAAAGCACGGAAAGCAGACTTGCGCCTGCTTTCCGTGACTCCTCGCAACAGGTCCAGCCTGTTGGGCGTGTTTACTTCTTCTTGCGGTGCTTTCTGGCGGCCATGGTGAAATCCTCTGGTTATAGGTTGATCGGACTAGTGAGGCTCCAGAAACCTGCGTGCGCGCAGCGAAGACCGTGCCTGGCGCCTGACAAGCTTGCGTGAAATGCAGACAGCATATGACGGCCAGTTGCTACGTGCACCGCTGGAGCCACAGGAAGTATGCTGAACGCAACTTAAGACTTGCTTAACCAGGATTTGTCATAGTGACGCGGTTTTTCCATCCGGCCAGCCGTCAGCGAGCATCGGGTCGTGCCCTCGACTCACCCGACAGTCCGCCCGTCCCGTACGTCGACCCATCGTATCGCCACCACCATTACTGTCCGTGCCACTCGCGATGTTGCCCTTAGTTGATCTTGCTGCCGTGTTGGCCGGTCGGCCGCGGCGGTTGCGCTCGCGTAATCGACGACTTGCCACGTGTTCGCCAGCCCCCGTGCGGAGGCCGCGATGAGCTTGTCCGGCAGGCAGCCGAAGCCGGCACCGCTGGCGCAGCGACGAGGCGCCAACGCAGCCCGGCCGCGCATCAGTTGCGTCGTGCCGGCGCTCAACGAGCAGGAGAATCTATGCGTGCTGCTGCCCTGCCTGGAAACCGTTCTTGCGTCCGCGGCTTCGGCCTGGGAGGTCGTCGTCGTCGATGACGGGAGTAGCGATCTGACCAGCGAACTGATGGAAGCGTGGGTTTCCCGGCAAGGTTTTCGCTACCTTCAACTGTCGCGCAACTTTGGCAAGGAGGCTGCGCTGAGCGCCGGTCTGGCGGCGGCGGCCGGCGATGTCGTTGTCTGTCTCGACGCCGACTTGCAGCATCCGCCAGCGCTGATCCCGCAGATGCTCGATCTCTGGCGGGAGGGAGCGGACATGGTTTGTGCGGTGCGCAGCAACCGTGACGACGAATCTCCGATCAAGCGCTTCGGCGCCTGGCTGTTGTACCACATTCTGGGCTCGGGACACCGCGTCCGCATCCCGGCCGACGCGGGCGACTTTCGTCTGCTCGATCGTGCCGTGGTCAGCGCGCTGCTTCGCCTGCCCGAGCGAACGCGCTTCATGAAAGGCTTGTTTGCCTGGGTCGGATTCGTCGTCAGGTCGATCGAGTACGAACCCGCCGAACGCCTGCAGGGTAAGACCCACTTCAGCTTCTTCGGTCTGGTCGAGTTTGCGCTCGACGGGATTACGGCGTTCTCGACCTGGCCGCTGCGCGTCCTGACCCTGTCCGGTTTCAGCATCGCTGCGCTGGCCTTCGCCTACGGTCTTTACCTGGTCGTCGAGTATCTGTTGGTCGGCAATCAGGTGTCCGGGTGGACGACGATCGTCACCGCAATGCTTTTCCTGTCCGGCGTGCATCTGCTTGGCCTGGGTGTGATCGGCGCCTATCTCGCGCAGGTCTTCAACGAGGTGAAGCAGCGGCCGGTCTACCTGTTGCGTCGCGACATCGGCAACGGTCTGCCGCGCGACGAGACCGACGGTTTTCCGCCATGAGGCGCGGGCTGGTGCTCGACGCCGGTCTGCGTCCCGCGGCGCGCGTGCCGCGTGTGCTCTGGGTGTTCGCTGCCTGCTTCGCCTGGCTCACCTTGTCGGTCGCCTGGCGCCCGCTCATGCTGCCCGACGAAGGTCGCTACGTCGGCGTCGCCTGGGAAATGCTGAGCACGGGCAACTGGCTGGTGCCAACGCTTGACGGCTTGCCGTTCTTTCACAAGCCGCCCCTGTTCTACTGGCTGACCAGGGCATCGCTCGGCTTGTTCGGGGCAAACGAATGGAGCGCGCGCGTCGCGCCGCTGTTGGCAGCGACCGCTGCCACCGTCGGGCTTTACCAGTTTCTGCGCCGCCATTCGCCGGACCAGCGTCTGCCCGGGCTGGCCGCCGCCATTCTATTGACGCAGCCGCTTTTCTTCGGCGGTGCTCAGTTCGCCAACCTCGACATGCTGGTCGCCGCAATGATTTCGCTCAGCATCCTGTCTGCCGCGCACGCCGTGCTCAGCCTGGAACGCGCCATGCCGCATCGAGCGCCGCTCACCTGTGCCTATGTCTTTGCTGCCCTGGGTGTGCTGGCCAAAGGCTTGATCGGCGTCGTCCTGCCGGTCGCTGTCGTCCTCGTCTGGCTCGTGGTCGGCAGGCGGTGGCGCCACCTGCCGGCGCTGCTGCCGCTGCACCTGGTTTTCCTGCTGCTGCTCATCGTCGTGCCCTGGTTCTGGGCCATGCAGCGCTCGTACGGCGATTTTCTCGATTACTTCTTCGTCCACCACCATTTTCAGCGCTTTGCCCAGGCGGGTTTCAACAATCCCAAGCCCTTCTGGTTCTACCTGCCGGTGCTGCTCGTCGGCGCGCTTCCGTGGTCGCCCTGGATCGTGCGTGCGCTGACGCCGCGCTACCTGCAGGACCCTGGCCGGTTCGACCTGCGTTCCTTGATGGTCGTCTGGGTACTGGTCGTTCTGCTCTTCTTTTCCTTGCCCAGTTCCAAGCTGGTGGGCTACATTCTGCCCGCCCTGCCGCCGCTCGCCTGTCTGCTCGCCGATGCCTTCCTCGGCTGGCTGAGCCAGCATGGCGCAGTCCGCCAGCGCGCCTATGCCGGGGGTGGCCTGCTTGTGGCGGGCGGCTTGTGCCTGTCGCTCGTTCTGACCGCTGTGCAGCGCTCCGACCCGGTCGCACGCGAGCAGATCGTCGGCGCCGCGCCGCTTTTCGGCGCCGACGATCAGATCGTGATGCTCGACGACTATCGCTACGACCTGCCGGTCTACCTGAAAGCGAGAAAGAATCCCTGGGTGGTCAGCGACTGGGCGCGTCCCGATCTGGTGAGCAAGGACAACTGGCGTCGCGAGATCTACGAGGCTGGTCGTTTCGATCCGGCTGCGAGACGCGAGCGCCTGCTGTTTCCGGCTGAGCTGCGGCTGCGCGCCTGCGGCGAGCCGCGCTATGCGCTATGGATCTGGGGCAAGCAGGCGCTGGCGTCCGATTATCCTTTTCTGCGCGATGAGTGGCGCGTTCTCGCCACGGCTGACGGCGACGCGCTCTGGCGGATCGCTCCGGAAGTCCCGAGAACGCTCAGGGGGTGTGACGAAACGCCCAGGAACGGCTGAGCAGGAAGGTCAGAATGGCCACCGCGACGAGGATCGCCGCCAGCAGGTGCTGGTAAGGCAGGCGGGTGGAATGGAGCAGGACGACGAAGGCCAGTTCATTGACCGCGAAGCCGCTCGCCGAGAGGAGGAAGAAGCGGCCAAGCGCCGGCAAGAGCGACTTCGCATGGTGGCGGAAAGTGAGCAGATAGTGCCCGGAAAACGAAACGACCAGCGCAACCAACCAGCCGACCAGATTGGCGACCGCCGGTGCCAGGTGCAGTCTGCCGATTCCGGTGACGGCGACCACCCAGTGCGTCGCGGCTGCCGCGCAGCCGACGCCAACAAACCAGCCGATTTCGCGCAGGACGCTTTTCATGCGGCACGCTCAGCCGGGTGCTAGTCCGTCCCAGGCCGCCGTGCGCCAGGAGATCATCCTCTGCGCCGACGACTTCGGCCTGTCGCGCGAAATAAACGAGGGAATCATCGGTCTGGCTGAAGCCGGGCGGCTTTCTGCGGTCAGTTGCCTGAGCAGGGCAGAGTTCTTCGGGCAGCAGGTGGGCAAGCTGGCAGGCCTTTCGCTTGATCGGGGGCTGCATCTTAACCTGACCGAGCCTCTGCCGGACAAGGCATTTTGTCAGCCATTGCCTCATCTGATCTGCAACGCGTGGACGCGCCGGCTGCCGATCGGGCTCGTCGTCGACGAGATCGATCGCCAGCTTGATGCTTTCGAGGCGGCCTGCGGCGCGCCGCCCGACTACATCGACGGCCACCAGCACGTGCACCAGTTTCCAATGATTCGTGAGAGTCTGATCGCGTTGCTGCAGCGACGCTATCCGGCCTGCCGCCCGTGGATCAGGTGCACGCTGCCGGCCCGGTTTCGCCCGGGCTTGACTTGGCGGAGCCAGTTCAAGGCGCAGGCGATCGGCGGCCTTGGCGCGCGGCGGCTGAAAGCGCTGGCCGAGGCGGCAGGATACGCCACGAACGCGCGCCTGCTCGGCGTCTATGGCTTGGCTGGCGGCGAGCAAGCGTATGCCCGATTGCTCGCCGGCTGGCTGGCGTGCGCCGCTGGCGGCGACCTGCTGATGTGTCATCCGGCGGCGGCAGTCACCCCCGGTGATCCGCTCGGCGAGCAGCGCTGGGCGGAGTACCGCGCTCTGGCCGACGACCGCCTGCCGAGCCTGCTCGCCCGCCATCGCCTGCTCATCGGGCGGCCATTGAACTCGCGTCAGCTCGCCTGAGCGCTTGTCCGGAGTGTGGCTGTGCGGCCGCCAGGAAGCGTCCGCTCAGCGCGCGGCCTTCGCCTGGCGTGTGATCTCCAGGAGGCGACCGCGTCCCTGCTCGGCGAGCAGAAAGCGGTCGGGTGCGAGCGGCAGCAGCGTTTGCGCCGAACGCAGATGGCTGAGCACCGTGTGCAGTACGCCGTCCTTGTCGAGCAAGAGCAGGCGCGCCCGGTGCGTCGCGTCCTCGGCGATCCACAGTCCGTCCTCGTTGCAGGCAATGAAACCCGGTGCGTTGAGACCGCCGAGGACGATCTGGTCATCGCCCTGCGGACGCCAGCGCTTGATCCAGCGGTGCCCTTTTTCGGCGTAGTAAAGCTCGCCGTTCGGGCATAGCGCGACGCCTTCGCCCTCCCGCAAGCCCGTGCGCAACACCGTTACTTGCTTGGACAGCGCGTCATAGCGCAGCAAGCGACCGTCGCCTGGACGATCTTCGATGGCGTAGAGCGCCTGCCCGTCACTCGCCAGGCCTTCAATGCTGCGACCGGTAAACAGCGTTTCCACATGGCCGTCGTGTAGCCAGAGAACCGGCTGCTCGCCTTCTTCCTGACTGATGGCGATTCCGTTGAGCCAGGCGACCAGGCCATCCGGTTTGGACAGCTTGCCGACGACCTCTTGCCGCGTTCCGTCGCTTGCCAGCCGGAAGAGCAGTCCGTTGCCGGACTTCATTTCCTGCGTCACGTACAGGTCGCCGCGCGCGTCCTTGGCCAGCGCGCTGACCAGCCTGAGATCGTCGTGAAAAACACGGTACGACCATCCGTCACCCGCGCTGACCGGATAGAGATGTTGCCAGGCGAGGAAGGCCAGGCCGCCGACGAGCAGCCCGACCAGAGTCGCCAGGAAGAGCGCTTTCGGTCGCAGCGTGCGGGACGACATGCCGTCAAGCGGCCGGTCGGCGCGTCATCGGGCGCGCTCGAACAGGGCGACGTGCAGCGTGTGAAGCAGCCGGTTGCGCGCAAAATCGCCGACCAGTCTGAAACCCTGGGCCGTGAAGTAAGCGCAGACTTCGCTGCGCGGCGTGGCGAATTTTTGCGATGGCCGGCCGCCCAGCGCGGCGCGCAAGCGTCTTTTGAGCGAGGTGGCCGACCACGGACTGAAGTAGGAAACGGCGACGTAGCGCCGGGCTACACGCGTCAGCTCGGCAACCGCGCGCTGGCGAATCTCAGGAGTCGGGAAGTGGTGGAACAAGCGGAAACAGAGGATCGCATCGAAGTGCCGGTCATTATAGGACAAGGCCTCGACATCCTGCTGGTCGACAGCGCAATCCAGGCCTTCGTGCGCGAGCAGGTGGCGGGTGAGCTGCAGCATGGCAGCCGAGTTGTCGGCACAAGTCAAGGCATAGCCGCGCCGGGCCAGATGCAGGCTTGCCCGGCCGGCGCCGCAAGGCAGATCGAGAATCGTCCGGCACGCCGGCATGGCCTGCAATACGCGATCGATCAGCGCCATCTCGGCGGCGTGCTGGCGGCGTGGCCGCTCCTGATAGGCTCTGGCCGTGGCTTCGTCGTACTTGGTCTTGCCGCGATAAGCGATCTGCATGTGCATGGCGTGCGCTCGTGAGGGACGTTCAACGGAAGGCGGCGACCGTCGATCGCCAACATCGTCGTAGTCTGCGGCGACTTCCTGAAAAGCGCCTTAACTTGAGGTGACGTCGTGCCATTCCGGAAGCAAGGCGGCGCTGTGCAGTTTCCGTGCCGTGGCCTGCGGCCAGGCTGATGCGTCAGCCAGCGAACTGCAGCGCAGCCAGGCGCGCGTACAGACCACCGTGCGCGATCAGCTCGCTGTGCGTGCCGACTTCGGCCAGACGGCCGTGGTCGAGGACAAGGATCCGGTCGGCGCGCTGTACCGTCGCCAGCCGATGCGCGATGACGATCGTCGTTCGCCCGCTCATCGCGGCGGACAGCGCCGCCTGCACGATGCGCTCACCGGCAGCATCGAGGTTGCTCGTCGCTTCGTCGAGCAAGAGCAGGGGTGCGTCCTTGAGGATCGCCCGGGCGATGGCGATGCGTTGGCGCTGGCCGCCGGACAGGCGCAAACCGCGCTCGCCGACGAAAGTCGCGTAGCCGTCTGGCAGCCGCTCGACGAACTCATCGACGAAAGCCGCCGCGGCCGCTGCGCGCAGCTCGCCCTCGGTCGCGGCGGGCTTGCCGTAGCGGATGTTGTCGGCGATGCTGCCGGAAAAGATCACCGCATCCTGCGGCACCACAGCAATGCGCGCGCGCAACTCGGCCAGACGAACGTGGCGCAGGTCGATGCCGTCGATCAGAATGGCTCCCTGGTCGACGTCGTAGAAGCGCTGCAGCAACTGAAAGACGGTCGTCTTGCCGGCCCCCGAGGGACCGACCAGGGCGATGTTGCGGCCGCGCTCGAGGGTGCAAGCGAAGTCGCGCAATACCGCTTGCTGCGGGCGTGACGGGTAGGCGAAATCAACCCCAGCGAAGACGATCCTCAAGCCTCCCGAGCGCTGCGGCAGGGCGAGCGGTTGCGCCGGATCGGTGATCGGCGAGCGCGTCGCGAGCAGCTCCATCAGGCGCTCGGTGGCTCCGGCCGCGCGCAGCAGGTCGCCCCAGACCTCGGCCAGCACGGCTACGCTGCCGGCAACAACGAGCACATAGAGTACCGTCTGACTGAGTTGGCCGGGGCTCATCTGGCCGGCGAACACCGCCTGCACGCCGCCGTAGAGACCGTAGAGGAGAGCGCCGAAAACGCCGATGATGAGAAAGGCGGTCAGCGCCGAGCGCATCTGTGTGCGCCGTAACGAGGTCGCGAAGGCGCGCTCGTTGGCCGCCGAGAAGCGCGCCGCCTCGGCGGATTCCTGCAGGTAGCTCTGGATGACCGGAATCGCGTTGAGCATTTCGCCGGCGATCCCGCTCGTATCGGCGACGCGGTCCTGGCTCGCGCGCGACAGGCGGCGCACTCGCCGGCCGATGGTGACTGCCGGCAGAACGACAAGGAGGATCATTCCGGCAACCGTCAGCATCAGTCCGGGAGCAGTTGCCATCAGCATGCCCATGCCGCCGATCAGGAGGACGGCGTTGCGCGCGCCCATGCTGATGCTCGAGCCGACCGCGCTGTGGATCACCGCCGTGTCGGCGGCCAGACGGGAGAGCACCTCGCCGGTCTTCAGCGTTTCGAAGAAATGCGGGCTCTGCTTGAGAACGTGGGCATAGACCGCCTGGCGCAGGTCGGTCGTTACCCGCTCGCCGATCCAGCTCACCGTGTAGAAACGAGCGGCTGTGCTCACGCCAAGCACGACGGCGACGGCGAACAACTGCATGAAGTGGTGGCGCACATCGTCCAGCCTTTGCTCAGCGTCGGCGCTGGGCGGCAGGGACAGGCCGCCGTCGACGAGCAGGTGAACGGCATAGGGCAGGGCGAGCAGCGATCCGGCAGCGACTGCCAGAAAGAGCAGGGCGAGGGCGATCTGCCTGCGGTACGGCGCGAGATAGGGCAGCAGTGCGCGCAGCGGTCGCAGCTTGCCGCGCGCCGCGTTCAGCCGGCCGGTTTCAAGCTTCGCCGTGGCCGACTGCAAGCCGCCACCAGGAGTCGGCGGACTGCTTTCCTGCGGGTGGTCGTTCAGACGAACAACCCGCGCCCTAGGCCCCAGGCGCTGCCCAGGGCGAGTGCCGCGAAGCTCAGCATGGCGAGCAGGAAGCCGGGTCCGCGCGTGCGTGGGTCGCGCGCGTAGGCGAGTGCGTACCAGATGCGTCCCATCAGCCACGCGCAGCCGAAGGTCGTCGCCCACCAGGAGGAGAACGACAAGGTGAAAATCCACAGCACGGGCAGAAAGAGGACGACATTCTCGAGCGTGTTCATCTGGATGCGGTAGGCAATCTCGAACTGCTCGTGACCCGTCGTCGCCGGCGCCCTGATGCCGAATCTGACGCGGCAGCGGCCAACGTAAGCGGCGCAGAGAAAAAGCAGCAGCGAGGTGGCCAGGGTCACCAGCGCAGGACCGTGGTAAGTCGTCATGGCGTCACTCCAGAGCGGGGATGAGGCACATCACTGTTTGCCGGCGCAGCGCGTCGGCGCCGCGCCAGGCGCAATGCGAAGACACCGCGCGCCTTGGCGCTGCAGAGGAAGAACAAGCTGCTTGCGCGCGGCTGATCGAGCAAGGACGAGCCGCCCGCACGCAGGCTTGCCGATCAGCGTCCGCCAAGCAGTCCGCCGAGCATGCCGAGCAAGTCGCCAGCGTTGCCCAGCCCGCCCTGCGGCGCCTGTCCGCCTGGCGTGAGGTGGTCGATCAGCCCGGGCAGGATGCTGGCAAGCTGGCCAGCCGCGTCGCTTTCATTGACGCCGAGCTGTTGGGCCAGACCGGAAAGTGTATCCTGCCCGAGAACCTCGCCAATCTGTGCACCCGAAACCGGCCGATTCTCCCCGGTGCCGATCCACGACGCCATGACGTCACCCAGGCCCGCCTGCTGGAAGCGGCCGGCCAGGCCGCCCAGCCCGCCGTGCTGGCCATCGTTGCCCAGCAGGCTGGCGGCAACCTGCAGCAACTGCGGGTTGTTCAGCAGCATCGCGAGCAGGCCGCCCAAACCGCCCCCCTGGCCGGGCTGTGCAGTCTGCCCGCCGCCGAGGACGGAACCCAATACCGAGTCGAGTAATCCCATTGCGAAGTCTCCAGTTGATTTACGTTGAGGGGTGTTGCGGTGAAACGAGTCTGATGGCTCAAGCGTAGCGTAGCATAGGCGACCTGCAAGCGCTGGCGAGCTGGCAAGTCTTTCGTTTTGTTCACAAACTGAAATTGAGGAGCAGGAAAATGGATGCAGGAATCAATCCGGTCGGCTGGTTCGAAATCTACGTTGCCGACATGCCGCGTGCGCGAGCCTTCTATACCGCGGTATTCGGCCGTCCGCTGGTGCAACTGCCGGAAATCGGCGAAGGCGGCGAAATGTTTGCCTTTCAGTGGGTCGAGGGCGCACCAGGCGCGGCCGGCGCGCTTGTTCGCCACCCGATGGGCGGTCCGGCGAAGGGCGGGACGATGGTCTATTTCTCGTGCCAGGATGTCACCAACGAAGCCAACCGCGCCGCCCAGGCGGGTGGCCGGATCATTCAGCCGAAAATGGCTATTGGCCAGTACGGGCATATCGCGCTGATCGAGGACACTGAAGGCAACCTGATCGGCCTGCATTCGATGCAATAGCCGCTCGGGCTTCACTCGCCGCGGATCAAGGCGACGAGGTCCTCGGTCGAGGGCAGGGCAGCGGCCTCGCCTTCAGCCAGGATGCTGTCGGCGAGCGCCCGCTTCTCGTGGTGCAGGTCGACGATGCGTTCTTCCACTGTGCCTTTGCTGACCAGACGGTAGACGATTACCGGGCGCAGTTGGCCGATGCGGTGCGCGCGGCCCATTGCCTGGTCTTCTGCCGCCGGGTTCCACCACGGGTCGGTGATCACGACGTAATCGGCGGCGGTCAGGTTGAGGCCGAAACCGCCGGCTTTCAGACTGATCAGGAAGAGATCGCCCTGACCGGACTGGAAGGCAGCGACGCGGCGACTGCGCTCGCCAGCCGGCGTGGCGCCGTCAAGGTACTGGTAGCTGATTCCCGCGGCGTCGAGCGGTTCGCGCAGCAGATTCAGGAAATCGACGAACTGGCTGAAGACCAGGGCCTTGTGACCATTGGCGATCAGTTCGGCGG
>NZ_JAVMKF010000020.1:0-9472 GCF_031732815.1 Accumulibacter sp.
CTCAGGCATGCTGGAGATCAAGAAAGCGGGAATCTTCGCGCTTTCCGAGGGGGTCAAGGCGTTGGCGATCCAGGCCGGCCAGTTGAAAGGCAGCACGCACACGCGGCTGGAAGCGCTGGTCAAGAACAAGGTGATCAACCGGAAAATGGCCGAGAACATCGCCGAGAGCTTCGATTTTCTCGTCCTGATGCGGCTGCGCGGACAGGTCGAAGCGGTGCGCGAAGGACGCAAGCCGGACAATTACGTTCTGCTGGAGCACCTCAGCATGATGGAACTCGGCCGCCTGCAGATCGCGCTGAAGGGCGTCGAGAAGTTCCAGGAGTTCATCAAGGGGCACTTCAACCTGCACCTCCTGCGCTAGGCCGGGCAGCGCGGCCGATGTCGCCTTGCCGCGCAGCACCGATCAATCGCCGGCCAGTCATGCGGCAACGCAAACCTCAATAGATGATCGCCTCGGCGTCGTCGTCCTTCTTGACGCCCGGCTTGCGCCCGCGCGACGGAGTAGGCGGATCGCACGACAGGCGGCAACTGGTGCCCTCGATCTTGCGTCCATCGATGAAACGGGTCACCTTGCAACAGATCAGGTCGCCCGCCGCGGCAAGCTGCGCAATGCTGTCGCGCAACTCGGCGAGCGGAATGCCGAGCGCCTCAGCCATATCGACGTCAAGCTGCTCACCGTTGCTGCGCAGAAATCCGATAATTGCTTCGCTCATTGGAGCACCCTCAAAAAGACTGTCATCAAACAGACAAGTCGCTCAGTTTGCGCCACTGTCGGCTTTCTGGCAACAAGCGGAGCGGCCGGCTCGCCAGTCGAGGCGTGAGCGCGGCGGCTGGCCGAGCGAAGCGATCGCCTGCTGCACACTTGCCCCTATTGCAGCGCAACAAAGGGCCGGCTTGTGCTAGAATCGCCGCCCCTTTCCCGAAGGCCCTATGACCATGTCCCGCGCCGTCCGCAACATCGCGATCATCGCCCACGTCGACCACGGCAAGACGACGCTGGTCGACAAGCTGCTCGTCCAGGCGGGAACCTTTTCCGCGCATCAGCATATCGCCGAGCGGATCATGGACTCGAACGACCTGGAAAAGGAACGTGGAATCACCATCCTGGCGAAGAACCTCGCGGTCGACTACGGCGGCGTGCATATCAACATCGTCGACACGCCGGGGCACGCCGATTTCGGCGGGGAAGTCGAGCGCGTTCTGTCGATGGTCGATGGCGTTCTGCTGCTGGTCGATGCGGTCGAGGGCCCGATGCCGCAAACGCGCTTCGTCACCAAGAAAGCGCTGGCGCTCGGCTTGCGGCCGATCGTCGTGGTCAACAAGATCGACCGCGACGGGGCGCGCCCGAACTGGGTGGTCGACCACACCTTCGACCTCTTCGACAAGCTGGGGGCGAGCAACGAGCAGCTCGACTTTCCGGTGGTCTACGCCTCGGCGCTGAACGGCTACGCGACGCTCGATCTCGCCGATCCGGCGCGCGACATGCGGCCGATGTTCGAGACTATCCTGCAGCACGTATCGCCGCCGCACGCCGGCGACATCGACGGGCCGCTGCAGTTGCAGATCTCGGCCCTCGACTACTCGAGCTACGTCGGGCGGATCGGCATTGGCCGCATCCAGCGCGGTCGCCTGAAACCGGCGCAGCCGGTGATCGTCATGTATGGCCCGGCGGACGCCGCCGGGCGCTACGAGCATGGTGCGCCGAAGACCGCCAAGGTCGGCCAGGTGTTCGGTTTTCGTGGCCTCGAACGGACGCCGATGGACGAGGCGCTGGCCGGCGACATCGTTCTGGTCACCGGAATCGACGATCTGTCGATCGGCTGCACGATTACCGACAGCGAGCAGCCGGAAGCGCTGCCGATGTTGAAGATCGACGAACCGACGCTGAACATGACGTTCATGGTCAACAACTCGCCGTGCGCGGGCAGCGAAGGCAGGTTCGTCACCAGCCGGCAGATCGGCGAACGACTGCGCAAGGAACTGCTCACCAACATGGCGCTGCGCGTCGAGGAGACGGCCGACACCGACAGCTTTCTGGTCTCCGGACGCGGTGAATTGCACCTGACGATCCTGCTCGAAACGATGCGGCGCGAAGGCTACGAACTGGCCGTCGGTCGCCCGCGCGTGATCCTCAAGGAAGTCGATGGCGCCTTGTGCGAGCCCTACGAAATGCTCACGCTCGACGTCGACGAGTCGCACCAGGGCGCGATCATGGAAGCGCTCGGCCAACGCCGCGGTGACCTGCAGGACATGTCGTCGGACGGCCGCGGACGGGTCCGCCTGGAATACCGGATTCCGGCGCGCGGCCTGATCGGCTTTCAGGGTGAGTTCATGAACACGACGCGCGGCACCGGCCTGATGAGCCACGTCTTCGATGAGTACGCGCCGGTCAAGGGCGACATCCCCGGCCGGCGCAACGGCGTGCTGATCTCGGGCGAGAACGGCGATGCCGTCGCTTACGCGCTGTGGAAGCTGCAGGATCGCGGGCGGATGTTCGTCGTTCCCGGCGACCGGCTGTACGAGGGAATGGTCATCGGCATCCACAGCCGCGAAAACGATCTGGTGGTCAATCCGATCAAGGGCAAGCAACTGACCAACTTCCGCGCCTCGGGAACCGACGAGGCGGTGCGCCTGACGCCGCCGGTCGCGCTGACGCTGGAATCGGCGGTCGAGTTCATCAACGACGATGAACTGGTCGAAATCACGCCGAAGACGATCCGCATCCGCAAGCGCCTGCTGACCGACCACGAGCGGCGGCGCGCGGCGCGCGAAGGCTGAGCCGGGAAGAAGAGCAAAACCGGGCAGCGGCGGCTTGACTTTCGCTGCGGCCGACAGCAAGCTCGGCGAGTTGCAGGGCTGGCGGCGACCCGCCCTGGCCGGCGACGATGCCGCTTGATCGTCGCGCTCGATCAACTCTCGGAGGACCCATGCGCGAGGACAACGCCAACCCCGCCGCGGTGAACAGACGGATGAGCGGCGCCGAGTACCGTGCGTCGCTGCGCGAGTACCGGCCGCGCGTCTATGTCGACGGCCGCCTGATCGAATCGGTTGCCGACGAAGCGTCGCTGCAGCCAGGAATCAACGCACTCGCGGTGAGCTACGATTTCGCGCTCGATCCGGCGAAAGCCCCTCTGATGACCGCGCTCCAGTCGGCCAGCGGGTGGACGGTCAATCGCATGCTGCACATCAACGAAGCGGCCGGCGATCTGCTCAACAAGCTGGAAGCGGTGCGCCTGCTCTGTCAGGAAACCGGCTGCGCCCAGCGCTATCTGGCGCACGATGCGCTGAACGCGCTGCACCAGTTGAGCGCGCGACTCGACGCTGCGCACGGCAGCAACGAGCAGCGCGCGCGCTGCGCCGCCTACCTCGCGCACGTCCAGCGCAACGATCTGGCGCTCGGCATCGCGATGACCGACGCCAAGGGCGAGCGCGCACGCCGCCCGCACGCGCAGACGAATGCCGACAGCTACGTGCACATCGTCGAACGCCGACGAGACGGAATCGTCATTTCGGGAACCAAGGCGATCGTCACCGGCGCCCCCTACATGCACGAGCTGCTGGTCATGCCGAGCCGCAACATGCAGGCCGAGGACGCCGACTTTGCCGTCTGCTGCGCACTGCCGGTCGATGCCCCCGGCGTCACGCTGATCGCGCGGCCAGCCGGCCGCCCGGGCGAGCGCCTGGAGCATGGCGCGGCGCCGTTTTCCCGGCGTTACGGCCAGTCGACCGCGGTCGTCGTCTTCGACCAGGTGTTCGTTCCCTGGGAGCGCGTCTTCCTGGCCGGCGAATGGCAGCACTCGGCCGCGCTGACCTACGCCTACGCGACGCACCACCGACACAGTTGCATCGGCGCACGCGCCGGTTTCGGCGACCTGCTGATCGGCGCCGGCGCGCTGATGTGCGAGGCGAACGGACTCGATCCGGCGAGCAAGGCGAGCCTGCGCGAACCGATGGTCGAACTGATCAAGATCACCGAGGGCTTCTTCGCCTGCGGCGTCGCCGCCAGCGTTTACGCGGCGCCCGACGAGCACAGCGGCAGTTTCATGCCCGAGCCGGTCTTCGCCAACATCGGCAAGCTGCTGCTCGCGACGCAAATCTACGACATGCACCGCCTGGCACACGAGGTCTCGGGCGGCCTGATCGTTGCCCTGCCCGGCCCCGACGAGGATCACAATCCGGCGACGGCGGCGACGCTGGCCGAGGTGCTGCGCGCCAACCCCGATGTGCCCTACGCCCGACGAATCGAGGTGGCACGCTTCATCGAAGACCTGACCGCGTCGTATCAGGGCGGCTGGTATTCGGTGATCAGCCTGCACGGAGGCGGCTCGCCGGCCGCGCTGAAGCAGGAAATCTGGCGCAACTATCCGCTCGGCAACAAGGTCGAGCTGGTCGAACGGCTGCTCGAACGCGGCGTGGTGCACGATCCGGCGCGTCCGATCACGCGCAACCGGCAGCCCGGTCGCTGCTGCGCGGACGGCTGCAGCCAGACCGGGCAGGCGATCATGCTGCCGCTCGCCAAGCGTAGCGACAGCACCTGAGCCGTCTGGCGCAGGCAGCGATGGTACCATTGCGCTGCGCCGCCGCGCCGACCGGTCGGTCTCGTCCGCCGCGGCCCGGCGCGCCGTCATGGGGACACGCCAACAATCGAACGATCAGGGAGATGAAGTCATGCGCAATGCGCTCAAACTGTTGCTGCCGGTGCTCGCGGCGGCGCTCGCCAGCCCGCTGACCCTGGCCAAGGAAGGGCCAGACCAATACCCGAACGGGGCCGAGAACTTCATGGCCGGCGCCTTGCCGCCGCCCGGCCATTACTTCATCAACTATCTCGGCTACTACTCGGGCGACTATCGCGATACGCAGGGCGACCGCGTGCGCGGCGTTTCGGTCAACGCGACTTTCGACGCGCTGCGCTACGTTTACGTCAGCCAGAAGAAGATCCTGGGTGGCGACTGGGCGATGCATGCGATCCTTCCCTTGGTCTACCAGCGGCTGCACACACCGGGCGGCGTCGACAGCAGCTTCGGGCTGGGCGACATCACGATCGATCCGCTGGTCATCGGTTGGCACTTGCCGCCCGACTGGCATTTCACGGTGGGCCTCGACATCTACCTGCCGACTGGCAAGTGGAGCCGGACGCGCGCCGGTGAGCGCATCGGCGCCAACTACTACAGCCTGGAACCGGTAGTCGGAGTCACCTATCTGAACCAGCGCGGCTTCGAGGCCAGCGCCAAGCTGATGTACAACATCAAGCGCCGCAACAACGATACCGACTACGAGTCGGGCAACGAATTCCACATGGATTATCTCGTCGGACAACACGTCGGACCCTGGGCTTTCGGCCTGGCTGGATACTATTTGAAGCAGACCAGCGACGACCGCCAGAACGGCCAGCAGGTCGGCGACGGCAACCGCGGCCAGGTCTTCGCCTATGGTCCGGCGATCCGCTACCAGCACCGGGGAATGAGCTTCATCGCCACCTGGAACCATGAAACGAGTACCGAAAACCGTTTCCAGGGCAACAAGTTCTTCTTCAAGTTCGTTACCGCGTTCTAAGCACCGCGCCTTTCGGTTCGGCCGCGTACGCCGCGGCCGGCCGGCGCCTGGCGTCGGCGCTCAGACCGCGCGCAGGCACTCGGCGATTTCCAGGCGTGCCGCGCGCCACGCCGGGATGACCCCGCCGACGACGCCCATGGCGAGCGCGAAAGCCATCGCTTGCACGGCGATCGTCGGCGTCAGGACGAAGCGGAAAGCCAGCTCGGCGAAAGTCTGAAAGTTGGTCGTCGAGATGTCGAAAGCCTGCATGGCGCTTGCCGCGAGCAGCCCAAGCGCGCCGCCAAGCACCGCGAGCAGCAGTGATTCGCCGAGAAAAGCCAGCAGCACGGCGCTGCGGCGAAAGCCGAGCGCGCGCAAGGTGCCGATCTCGCCGCTGCGCGCGGCGACCGCGGCAAACATCGTGATCATCGCGCCGACCACCGCACCGATCGAGAAGACGACCGCCAGCGCGCTGCCGAGCAGACGGATAAAGGTCGCCAGCGCCTCGCTTTGCTCGGCGTAGAAAACGCGTTCCGGCTTCGCTTCGAGCGCCAGCCGAGGATCGTCTTCGAGCGCCTGGCGCAGGCGGTCGAAGCCGTTCTCGTTGGCCAGGCGCAAGACGACAGTCGAAAACGAGGTCCGCCGGAAAGCCTGCAACATCTGTTCGGAATCGCCCCAGAGCTCGGAGTCGAAGCCGCTCCGGCCCGCGTCGAGCACACCGACGACGAGCCAGTCGCGGCCCGCGAAGCGCAGCGTCTGCCCCAGGCCGACGCCTTGAAAACCGGCGACGACAGCGCTGCCGGCGACGATTTCCGAGGTTCCCCGGCGAAACATGCGGCCTTCGCTGAGGCGCACCTGCGGGCGCAGTTCGCCGCCCGCTTCCGACGTACCGCGCACGGTGACGTTGCTCGGCTTGCCGCTGCCGCGCTTGGGAAGATTGATCAGCACCACCGGCTCGCGGCTGACCAGCGGACGGCCGAGCGCATCGCTGGCGATTCCCGGCAAGGTTTCGATGATGCCGACCTGTTCGCGGCCGACCGCGCTGTTGATTTCGGCGCCCGCACCCTTGCGCAGGATGATCACGTTGTCCGCCTGGCCGGTGGCCACCAGCGTTGCGCGAATTCCTTCGCTCATCATCAGCACCGTCGCGAAAACGTAGACGACGAGCGCCATGCCAAGCGCAGTCAAGCCGGTCGTCACCCGGCGCAGCCAGAGGTTGCGCACGATGTAGGCGAGCGGCAGACGCTTCACCGCCAGCCCCTCCGCGGCAGCGCTCGCCGCTCGTCAAGCCGCGTCCCCACGGGAGGCCAAGGCGCGCTCACGACGCCTCACGCGACATGGCGCAGACCATCGACGATGTCGATCCGGCTCATTCGCCAAGCCGGCCAGGCGGCGGCGACGCTCCCGACGATCAAGGCGGCCAGCCACTGCAAGGCCATCGTCAAGGCCGACACCTGAAAGACCGGGAACAGCGTGCCGGCCGCGCGAGCAAAGGCGGCGGCCAGCGGCAGCGTCGCCGCCACGCCAAGCGCTCCGCCGATCGCGGCAATCAACAGGCTCTCGCCGTAGAGCAGGCGGACGACGAAGCCTGGTGGAAATCCGAGCGCGCGCAGCGTGGCGTATTCCGCCAGGCGTTCGCGCGCGGTCATCGTCATCGTGTTGGCCATCACCGCCATGATGATCACGATGATGATCAGGCTGACCGCCTGAATCGCCACCAGAATCGCCTCGCTCATCGAGACGAAGCTCAACTGGAACGCCTTTTCCGTCTCGGTCAGCGTTTCCGCCAGCGAATTGGCGAACAGCGCGTCGATGCGCTGCGAAATCAGCGCCGCATTGTTCGGCTCGTCGATTCCGACGATGTACACGCCGACCGAGTCGGCTGCCCGCCGCGTGCTCTGGCGCACCGATTCGTTGATCAACGACCAATGCACGAACATCTGGTTTTCGTCGGTCTTCGCGTCCACACCGTCGTAGATGGCGCGCAGGTTGAAGGTCCAGGTGCCGGGGTAGATCGTTCCGCGCAAGGGAATCGTGTCGCCGATCCGCCAGCCGAACTTGTTGGCCAGCCCGCGGCCGACCACCGCCGCCTGCCGGTCGCGCAGGAAAGCCAGTTTCTCGGCGTCGGCGATCACGTACTCCGGGTAAAGCGCCAGGTAGCTCGCCGGATCGATGGCGAACTGCGGGAAGAAATTGCGCTCGGTGATGTACACCCCGCCGAACCAGTTGGCCCAACTGATCGCGCGCACCCCGTCGACTGCACGGATGCGCTGCGCATAGCCGAGCGGCAACTGGAAGGTCAGCGAAATGCTGCTGCGCGTCACCAGGCGGGTGCTCGAACTCGCCTCGACACCGGCGTACCAGGCGTCGATGATGGTGCGCAACAGGCCGAAGGCGCAGATCGCGACGACCAGTCCGATCAGCGTCAGGACAGTCCGCAGCTTGTGGCGAAAGGCATTCTTCAGCAGGAGCCGGAGCAGGAACATCGGTCGTCAGGCGCGCTGTTCAGGCGGCTCCGGCCATCACTCGTCACCCGCCGAGCGCGTCGACCAGCACCCCTTTTTCCAGGTGCACCAGACGGCCGGCGTGCGCCGCCGCCTTCGGGTCGTGCGTGACCATGACGATCGTCTTGCCCAGGTCGAGCACGAGTCGTTCGAGCAAGCCGAGAATTTCCTCGCCGGTCAGCCGATCGAGGTCGCCAGTGGGTTCGTCGGCGACGATCAGCAGCGGGTCGCTGACCAGCGCGCGCGCGATCGCCACGCGCTGCTGCTGCCCGCCCGAGAGTTCGTTCGGATAGTGCGCGGCGCGATCGGCCAGGCCGACCAGGGTCAGCGCCAGGCGCGCACGCTCGGCGCGCTGGCGGCTTGGCAGGCCGGTGAGCAGCAAGGGCAATTCGACGTTGTCCTGTGCGCTGAGTACCGGCAGCAGGTTGTAGAACTGGAAGACGAAGCCGACGTTGGCGGCGCGCCAGTCGGCCAGTTCGGCCTCGCTGAGGTCGGCGATATCGACTCCGCCGATCTCTATGCTGCCGCTGCTCGGCTTGTCGATTCCGGCAATCAGGTTGAGCAGCGTGCTCTTGCCCGAGCCGCTCGGACCCATCAGGGCGACGAACTCGCCCGCTGCAACGTCCATGTCGAGATCGAGCAGCACCGGAATCTCCTGCCCGCCACGCCGGTAGTTCTTGACCAGCCGGCGGATGCGAATCAGCGGAGCAGGATCAGCGCGGCTCAAGGCTTCCTCGTCGGCGCAGCGCTGCCGGAGACCGCCACGCGGGCGCCCGCTGCCAGCCGCTCGCTCGGCGCCAGAACCAGCAGTTCGCCCGGGCGCAGCGCAGTGCCGGTCACTTCCTGCGCGTCGCCCAGCTTGCGGCCGAGCGTCACCGGAACGGCTTCGACCGTCTCGCCGACCAGGCGGAAGACCAGCATGCTGCCGGCGCGTTCGGTGATCGCTTTCGGGTTGACCGCGACGACCGGCGCCTGGTCGGCGTCACTCGCCGGCTGCGAGAGGAAATTCACCTTCGCACTCATCTCCGGCAGGATGCGCGGGTCGATCTTCTCGAAGCGGATCTTGGTCACCACCGTCGCTTTCGCGCGGTCCACGGTCGGCACGATGCGGGCGACGCTGCCCCGGAAGCGCGCCTCGGGAATCGCGTCGAGCATGATTTCGACCGGCATGTCGACGCGCACGCGCGCGACGTTGCTCTCCGAAACGTCCGCCTCGACTTCGAGCGTACGCATGTCGGCCATCGTCACGACGGCGCCGGAGGTCCCTGCAGCCGCCGAAAAGGGCGTGATCATGTCGCCGACATTGGCGTTCTTGACCAGGACGACGCCGTCGAAAGGCGCGCGGATCTCGGTGTTGTCGTAGTTGACCCGCTGTACCGTCGCCTGCGCCTGCGCCTGCGCCTGCGCCGCGCGCGCGCTGCCGATCGCCGCCCGCC
>NZ_JAVMKF010000021.1:0-3409 GCF_031732815.1 Accumulibacter sp.
GCCATGCCGAAGGTGTTGCCCGGGAATTCGAGCATTTCCCCCTGCATGACGTCGGTCAGGCCATAGATGCGGCAGATCCCGTCGGTCACCGAAACGACGGTCCCCTGGGTGCGCAGATCGGAACTGATCGTCAGATTGTCGATCTTGCTCTTGATCAGTTCGCTGATTTCGGAAGGATTCAACTGCATGGAATTTCTCCTAGTTCTTGAGCGCCAAGCTCAGGCTCTCCAGTTTTCCGCGTACGGAGGTATCGAGAACCTGGTCGCCGACCACAATCTTGACGCCGCCGATCAGCGATTGATCGACGACCACTTCGGCTGTCAGCCGGGTCTTGAAGCGCGTTTCCAGATCCGCAATCAACGCTTTGCGCTGTCCCTCGTCGAGCGGGAACGCGCTGTAGATCGTCGCTTCCTTGACGCCTTCCTGGGTCGCCTTGAGGGCCTCGAAAAGGCCCGCGATTTCGGGTAAGGCCGAGAGCCGCTCGTTGGCGGCGAGCACGTCGATCAGATTGGCTTCACCACTTCCCAGAGCCTGACCGATCAACGACTTGAAGAGCGCACTCTTCTGCACGGCCGACAGTTCGGGGTTGCCGATGCACGAGCGCATCCGTTCGTCCCGGGCAATCGAGGAAAGGAGCGAAAGCCGCTCGGACCAAACCCCCAGCGCGTTGTTTTCCTGCGCGATGCGGAATACCGCCTCGGCGTAGGGGCGCGCGATGGTGACGAGTTCAGCCATGGTGTCAGAGTTCCTGCTTGAGCGCGACCAGCATCTGGGCATGCGCCTTGGCGTCGACTTCGCGCTTCAGGATGCGCTCAGCGCCCGCCACGGCGAGATCGGCGACGCGATTGCGTAGCTCGGCCTTGGCGTGCTCCGCCTGTTGGGCGATCTCGGCTTTTGCGGCGGCAACCACCTTGTCGGCTTCGATCCTGGCTGCCCCCTTGGCCTCTTCGATCATTTGTGCGGCGCGCTTTTCGGCCGCGCCGACAATCTCTGCCGCCTTCGCTCTTGCTTCGCGCAGGGCGTCGGCGGACTTCTTGCCGGCCAGTTCAAGTTCGTGCTTGCCGCGTTCGCCGGCGGCCAGCCCGTCGGCGATCAGCTTCTGGCGATCGGCGATCGCTTTTTGCAGCGGTGGCCAGACATATTTCATCGTGATCCAGATGAAGACGCCGAACCAGATCGCCTCGCCAAGCAACGTTGCGTTGATGTTCACGCTAACCTCCTGTTACAAGAGTTGAAGCGAAGGAAGAAGCGATCAGCCGGCCTTGACAACGGCGATGAAGGGGTTGGCAAAGAGCATGAACAGCGCGATACCGACGCCGATCATCGTAACCGCGTCGAGCAGACCGGCAACGATGAACATCTTGACCTGCAGGGTCGGGATCATCTCCGGCTGACGGGCGGCACCTTCCAGGAAGCGGCCACCGAGGAGACCGAAACCGATAGCGGTACCGAGTGCACCCGCACCGATCAGAATAGCAACGGCGATGGCGGTGTTACCAAGCAATGTGGACAGGGCTTCCATTAGTTTCTCCTAATAAAACATGCTAAATGGGTTAAACAAGGACAACGTGAACCAAACTGGCGACCGGATGGCGCAATCAGCCGTGCGACTCGCTGGCCATCGACAGGTAGACGATGGTCAACATCATGAACACGAACGCCTGCAGGGTGATGATCAGGATGTGGAAAAGAGCCCACGGCAAAGCCAGCGGCAACTGCCACAAACCCATCAGCGCGATGAGAATGAAGACCATTTCGCCGGCGTACATGTTGCCGAACAGACGCAGCGAGAGCGAGATCGGCTTGGCGATGTCTTCGATGATCCGGAAAAGCAGGTTCAGCGGGGCGAGTTTGGCGCCGAAGGGGACGGTGAAGACTTCATGCAGGAAGCCGCCGACGCCCTTAACCTTGATGTTCATCACGATCATCACGGCAAACACGGTCAGTGCGGCAGCAAAGGTCAGATTGGGATCAGTCGTCGGTACTGCCTTGAAGTAGTGCACACCGGCAAAGCCCAGAAGGACCGGCAGGAAATCGACCGGGATCAGGTCCATCGCGTTCATCAGGAAAATCCAGACGAAGATGGTGATCGCCATCGGCGTGACCAGCGGGCTCTTCCCGTGATAGGTGTCTTTCACCTGCTGATCGACGAAGGAGAGGACCATTTCGACCGCCGCCTGCATCTTGCCGGGAACCCCGGAGGTCGCCCTGCCGGCAAGTCTGGCCATGCCGACGAACGCTACCAGGCCGAGTAGCCCGGAGACAATCAGCGTATCGAGGTGAAACGTCCAGAAGCCGTGCCCGACTGTCAGATTGGTCAGGTGGTGGACAATATACTCACTGGTCGTCAGCGCTCCGCCCGAAGCCATAATTTCCCCCTGTTCGACTAGCGCTGCCGGAGCAGCGCGATCCAATAAACTACGATTGTCGCTGCATACGCGAGGAAGAAGGGCACGGGGACCAGAGCGGCATAAGCAGTGAACACCAGGGAGAAGAGCAGCAGTGTGACGGCAAACTTGTAGCTTTCGCCCAGCACCTGTGCGTTGAGCGCCCTTCTTGCGTCGATCGCCACCCTCGCTGAGCGTAATGCCCGCCAGGCGTAGGCCAATGCACTTGCCATTGCGATGCCGCCACCCAGCACAGCAGACACGGCTGCGTCTATCCCCAGAGTAAGTCCCGCCACCAACCCAGCGAGCAACGTTACCAGCAACTGGCTGCGCAAGACCCAACGAACTTGAGGATGCACGGCCAGTTCCTCCAAAACGTGAGCAGCATAACAGACTCGTATAGCGGACGCAAACCGCACATGCAAAAAAGTTTCGATTCCTTGTTGTAGCGCGCCTTTCAGGCACTCCGGGCGAGCTTGCGGCAAGCCTATATGGTGCGTCGCGTCAAGCGCGCAGACGCTGCATGATTCCCTCGAGCTGATCGAGGTCGGCGAACCCGATGAGCAGCTTACCGGCCCCCCGCCGATTGGCACGTATGGCGACCTCGGCGCCAAGCAGGTCGGACAGTTCCTCCTGCAAGCGCAGCACATCGCGGTCCGGCTTGCTTGGCGCCACATCCTTCGGCGGGCGCAGCGCATACTGCACGAGACGCTCGGTTTCGCGTACCGACAAACCCTTGAGCACGACGCGTTGCGCCAGTTGCACCTGCAAGGCACCGGCGAGCGGCAGCAGCGCACGCGCATGGCCCATGTCGAGTTCGCCGGCCATCAGCAGTTCCTGCACCGGCGGCGCCAACTGGAGCAGGCGCAACAGGTTGGAAGCGGCCGGACGAGAGCGCCCGACGGCGTCCGCCGCCTCCTGATGAGTCATCGAGAATTCGTCGATCAGGCGCTGCAGGCCGAGCGCCTCTTCCAGCGGGTTGAGGTCCTCGCGCTGGATGTTCTCGATCAGCGCCATGGCCA
>NZ_JAVMKF010000021.1:3509-9468 GCF_031732815.1 Accumulibacter sp.
ACCGGCAGCGTTCGCTGCTGCTCCCTGTTCTGCGCCTCGTTGCCGGCGAGCAGGGCGTCGAGACCACGCCCCAGACCCTTCAGTTTCATGCCTCAGCTCCTGTTGGCTGCCGCTGGTCGGTCGCCACCGGGCGGTTCGCCGAGCGCCGTTCGAGGATCTCCTGCGCCAGCAGCAGATACGCCTGAGCGCCTTTCGAAGCGCGATCGAAGGCGATCGCCGGCTTGCCGTACGACGGCGCCTCGGCCAGTCGCACATTGCGCGGAATGATCGAACGATACACCTTGGTGCCAAAATGGCCTTCCAGTTCGCGCGAGACCTGCTGCGTCAAGGTCGAACGCGGATCGAACATCGTGCGCAGCAGACCCTCGATCTCCAGCACCGGGTTGAGATTCGCGCGAATCTTCTTGAGCGTTGCGACCAGGTCGGTCAGACCTTCCAGCGCGTAGTACTCGCACTGCATCGGAATCATCACCGTATCGGCCGCGACCAGCCCATTCACCGTCAGCATGTTGAGCGCCGGCGGACAGTCGAGGAGAATGTAGTCGTATTCGCTGCGAACCGCGCCGAGAGCATCGCGCAGGCGATACTCGCGCTGCTTGAGGTCGATCAGATCGACTTCCGCACCCGCCAGATCGCGATTCGCCGGCAGGACGGAGAAGGCGAACGCCGTCTGGACGCGCGTTTCCGCCACCGTCGCGCGACCAATCAGGACTTGATAGACGGTCGGCATCGCCGCTCGCTTGCCGACACCGCAACCGGTAGTCGCATTACCTTGCGGGTCGAGATCGACGAGCAGCACGCGCTGGCCCAGCTCGGCCAGGCAGGCAGACAGGTTGACCGCGGTCGTCGTCTTGCCGACGCCGCCCTTCTGATTGGTTACCGCAAGAATCTTCGTCAAATCACCTCTCCCCCCCTTGCCCGGCGCGCCGACTGGCCAGCACGACCAGGTGCCGCTCGCCAGCAATGCCCGGCACGACCAGGCGATGGACCGCCTCGACGCGGACATCGGCCGCCAACTGCGCCATCTCCGCGTCCGGCCGCACGCCCTTCATCGCCAGCCAGCGACCGCCGTCGGCCAGCAGGTGATGCGAGGCAGCGACGAATTCGGCGAGCGTCGAAAAAGCACGTGCGGTAATCGTGGTGAAACCGGCTGCCGGCCGGTAGTCCTCGACACGGCCGCAGTGTACGGCAATATTGGTCAAATCCAGCTCGATTGCCGCCTGTTTCAGGAACGCCGCCTTCTTCGAGCTGGCGTCGAGCAGCAGCGTGCGCAGATCCGGCCGCAAGATCGCCAACGGCAAGCCAGGCATGCCGCCGCCGCTGCCAACATCGAGCAGCGTCGGCCCGACCAGGTGCGGCACGATGGCCAGCGAATCGAGCAGATGCTGACTGATCGCCGGCGCCACCTGATGCACCGCGGTCAGCCGGTACGTCCGGTTCCACTTGGCGAGCAGATCAAGGTAGGCGAGCAGTTTCGCTGCGACCCCGGGCGCCGGTTCGAGGCCGAGCCGCGCCAGGCCGTCCGCCAGTTGCTCGGCCGGCTGCATCAGGCCGCACCGCCGGCGCGCTGACGCGCGCGTTCGCCCTCGCCGCGCTTCAGGTGCACGAGCAGGATGGCAACCGCTGCCGGGGTCACTCCCTGAATGCGCGACGCCTGCCCCAAGGTCTGCGGCCGCTGCGTCGCAAGCTTCTGCTGCACCTCGCGCGACAGACCGCTGATTGCGGCAAAGTCGAAGTCGTCGGGAAAACGCGCGTCTTCATGTGCCAAGGCCTTCGCCACTTCGCTCTCCTGGCGCTCGATGTAACCCTGGTACCTGGCCTGAATCTCGACCTGCTCGATCACCGCATCGCTCAGCCCGCCCTCATCCGCAGCGTCACCCTGGGGGCAAACGCCGACCAGTTGCTCGTACCCCACCTCCGGCCGCCGGAGCAGGTCGTACAGGCAGTACTCACGTTCCAGCGGCTTGCCGAAAAGCCTCACCGCGTCCGCCTCGGCCAGGCTGCGCGGCGACAGCCAGGTCGACTTCAGCCGTTCCTGCACGCGCGCGATCGCCTCCTGTTTCTCACTGAACGCCTGCCAGCGCCGGTCATCGACCAGACCCAGGCGGCGCCCGACGCCGGTCAGCCGCGCGTCCGCGTTGTCCTCGCGCAGCGACAGCCGATACTCGGCGCGGCTGGTGAACATCCGGTACGGCTCCGACACGCCGCGCGTGATCAGATCGTCGACCAGAACGCCGAGGTAAGCCTCGTCGCGCCGCGGCGTCCACGCTTCCTCCTCACGGACCAGGCGCGCCGCGTTCGTCCCGGCAAGCAGTCCCTGCGCCGCTGCCTCCTCGTAGCCGGTCGTACCGTTGATCTGCCCGGCGAAGAAGAGCCCGCCGATCGCCTTCGTCTCGAGCGAAGCCTTCAAGCCGCGCGGATCGAAGTAGTCGTACTCGATGGCATAGCCCGGACGCAGAATATGACAATTGCCGAGACCGTCGATTGAGCGCACGATCGCCAGTTGCACGTCGAAGGGCAAGCTCGTCGAAATGCCGTTGGGATAGATCTCGTGGGTCGTCAGCCCCTCCGGTTCGAGGAAAATCTGGTGACTGTCCTTGCCCGCGAAGCGGTGGATCTTGTCCTCGATCGAAGGGCAGTAGCGCGGCCCGACGCCTTCGATGACCCCGGTATACATCGGCGAGCGATCGAGGTTGGCGCGAATGATGTCGTGCGTCTGCCGATTCGTGCTGGTGATCCAGCACGGCACCTGGCGTGGATGTCGGCCGGCATCGCCGAGAAAAGAAAACACCGGCAGCGGATCGTCCGAATGCTGCTCGGCGAGGCGCGCAAAGTCGATCGTCCTGCCGTCCAGGCGTGGCGGCGTGCCGGTCTTCAGCCGACCGACCGGCAACTGCAATTCGCGCAGGCGCGCCGCCAGCGAAACCGCCGGCGGATCGCCCATCCGCCCGCCCGTGTAGTTCGCCAACCCGACGTGGATCAGCCCGTTGAGGAAGGTCCCGGCGGTGAGGACGACCGCCCGCGCCGAAAAGCGGATGCCGAGTTGGGTGACCACCCCGGCCACCTGATCACCGTCGAGAATCAGGTCGTCGCAGGCCTGGGCAAAAATCGTCAGCCTGGCCTCTTCCTCGAGCCGGCGACGAATCGCCTGCCGATAGAGCACGCGGTCGGCCTGCGCGCGCGTCGCTCGCACCGCCGGCCCCTTGCTCGAATTGAGCGTGCGGAACTGAATCCCCGCCTCGTCGCAGGCCGCCGCCATCGCGCCGCCCAGAGCATCGATCTCCTTCACCAGATGCCCTTTGCCGATGCCGCCGATCGACGGATTGCAGCTCATCGCGCCGAGCGTCTCCAGATTGTGCGTCAACAGCAGCGTCTTGCTCCCGATGCGCGCCGCAGCCAGCGCCGCCTCGGTACCGGCATGCCCGCCACCGACCACGATGACATCGAAACGCTCGGGAAAAAGCATCATTGGCGCAGTCTCTGGCGGCGAAGGAAACTTCGAAAAAGCCGGTGATTCTACGTCAGTTCGCGGCACTGGGACAGGCCATGACGTGCCTGCGCCCGCTCGCGCGCCTCCTCTCCTCGCGTCGTCGCGCTCGACCGCCGTCGCGCCGCGAAGCAGCGGCCACGCAGCGCGTGCAACGACAATGTTGCCGACACCATTTTTCACGATGGAATCGCCACCGTCGAGCGACAAACCCGAGCACAATCAGTCGCTGGCGCGGTGAACCGTCCTTAGCGCTGGCCATTGGCCGTCCCCCTGACCACCCCGTTTGCGCGAACCCATGCCCAAGCATCCAAGCCAATCCCGCCCATGCAGCCGTTGGTCAGGCGACTTGCCCGCGTGCTCTACCTGGCGGCGACCGTCAGCCTCTTGCCCATGGCCAGCGGAACGGCCTTCGCGCAAGTCGGTGGGCTCGATCCCGGGACCCTGCTGCGCGACGAAGCGCTGCGCCGCGAACGGCAGGACCGGTTGAAAGCACCCGCGGAGAGTGGCTTCGTTGCCCCACCGGTACCTCGCTTGCACGCGCTGCCCTCTGAAGTCGAGGAAAGCGGCCCGGTCATCGAACAAGCGCGGATCACCGTCGTTTCGCCGGCCGCTGATCGGCTGCCCGATCTGTCCAGCCTGATCGAGCGCTACCAGCAGGTGCCGCTCGGCGAGCAGCGGCTGCAGCTCCTGCTGCGGCAGATCAACGCACGCCTGGTGCAAGCCGGTCTGGTCACCGGTCGCGCCGTCCTCAGAGAGGTCGACCCGGAGCAGCGAAGCCTGCGTATCGAGATCGTTCCCGGTCATGTGGAAGCCCTTACCGAGCGCGGCGCAGCGCTCCCCGAGCGCCTGCGCCACGCGCTGCCGCTGAGCGAGGGAGACTGGCTCAAGCTCGCTGACCTGGAACAAGGCATCCACCAGATCAACCGCCTGCGTCTATACCGAGCGCAGGCCAGCATCCTGCCTGGACAGACGCCCGGCGGGAACATCATCGATCTCGAGCTGCAAACCGGATCGTGGTGGGCCTCGCGTATCGAGTTCGACAACCTGGGCAGTCGGCGTACCGGCAGCGGGCGCCTGCGCGGCGAGATCAACCTCGACGACCGTCTCGGCTGGCTGGAAGCAATCGGCCTGACCAGCCTGCTGAGCGAACACAGTGAAGCCCTGCTCGGGTCGATCAGCGTACCGCAGGGCTACAGCACCTGGTCGGCCACGGTGCACGCTTCGCGTTACCGCTTCACCCTCCTCGGCGACCGGCACCGGGGCAACAGCCGCGGCCTGACGCTGGGATGGAATCGCGTCCTGCACCTCGCTGCCGAAGGGCGCGATCATCTCGACCTGACGCTCAACCGCACGGCGGGGTATCGGGAAATCGAGCAGACCGCACTCAGCCCCGACCATGTCGCCGTCGTCCGCGCTGCCTTCAGCCGGGTTCGCCGTGAGCCGCGCTTGCAATGGCTGACCGAGGCAGCGCTCGGCGTCGGCATCGATGCTTTCGGCGCGACCAGCGATGCCTCCGGGCTCCGGCGCAGCGACATTCATCGTCAGTTCGCCAAGCTCGAAGGACACGCCGGGCTGGTCTGGCAACCGGCAGCGCAGACCTGGAGCTACGCGCTACAGGCCGCAGCCCAGTACGCGCGTGTCGCCCTGCACGCCAGCGAGCAATTGCGCCAGGGCGGATTCGCCGCCGTGCGCGGCGTGCGCGAGGATCAGCGCTTCGTCGACCGCGGCCTGCTCGTTCGTCACGAACTCCGCTTCCCGTCGCTCGGCGAGCGCAGCGATGCGCTTGCCGCCTGGTCCCCCTATCTCCTCCTCGATCACGCCCGCGGCAGCGTCGTCGGCGGCGCGTGGCAAAGCCTGTCCAGTGTTGGCGCCGGACTGCGCTGGACCGCCGCCCGCGCCAGCAGCGAACTCGTGGTCGCGCGGCCGATCGATTACCCAGCGGAACTCGGCCGCCGCCACGCACGACTCCACTTCACCTTCACGCTGCCCCTATGAACGCTTTTTCTTGCCGTTCCTTGCTCTGCCTGTGGCTCGCTACGCCACTCATCGTGACCGCCGGCGAGATTGCCGCGCGCGTCAACGGGGTCGTCATCAGCCGCACCGCGGTCGATCAGGCGGCTGCCGATGGCGCTCAGGCACCTCAGACGGCGCTCGAGCGTCTGATTGGCGAAGAACTGCTCTGGCAGGAAGCGCGCCGACAAAAGGCCGACCGCCACCCGGAGGTTGGTCGTGCCGTCGAGGCTGCCCGCCGACGCGCAGCGATCGGCGTTCTCGTGCGTGCGCGTCTGCACCCGGCAGCGATCAGCGAGAGCGAGCTGCGCCGCCAGTACGACGAGATCATCGCCCAACTCGGCCCCAACGAATATCGCTACAGCCTGCTGCAAAACGCCGACGAAAGCGCCGTGCGCCAGGCCTGGCATCAGGTGGCCGCAGGCGCGAACTTCGCCCATCTGGCCGCGCAGTATTCGC
>NZ_JAVMKF010000022.1:0-4000 GCF_031732815.1 Accumulibacter sp.
CGACCGTCAGGCTGCCGTCTTCGTCTACCGTGTAGGCATCCGCGACCGCCAGCGGCGCGTTGTTGCCTCCGCCAACGTTCAGGAAGACCGTCGCATTGCTGGCGGCGAGCCCATCGTTCGCGGCGTAGACGAAGCTATCCGTACCACTGTACCCCAGGTCCGGCGTGTAGGAAAACGAACCGTCTGCCCTGAGAATGAGTTGCCCATGCGAAGGCGCGCTGACGACCTCGGCTACCAGCGCGTCGCCTTCGACATCGGTGTCGTTCGCCAGGACACCGCTTTCCGCTACCACCACAAGCCCGCCGTTGCGCGCCACCGAGTAGCTGTTGTCACGCGCCAGAGGCGCATCGTTCACGGCGTTGACGCTCAGGCTGACGGTGACGTCGTTGCTGATCGTATTGCCATCGCTCAGCCGGTAGATGAAGCTGTCGCTGCCGCTGTAGTTGACATCCGGGGTATAGGCGAAGCCGCCGTCGGCGTTCAGCATCAACACGCCGTGTGCCACGCCGTCGACCAGGATGACGCTCAGGCTGTCGCCATCGACATCGGCATCGTTGGTGAGCACGCCATTGGCGGCCGCAACGCTCAGCGTATTGTCTTCATCCACCGCGTACGCATCTTCTGTCGCCAGCGGTGCGTCGTTGACCGCGCCGATGGCCAGACTGACGGCGACCACGTTGCTGTCGGCACTGCCGTCGTTAACTTTGTAGCTGAAGCTGTCGCTGCCGTGGTAGTTGGCGTCCGGAAGGTAGGTGAAACCGCCGTCGGCGCGCAGCGTCAGCGCTCCATGCGCAACTCCGCTGACCAGGATCACGCTCAGACTGTCGCCGTCGACGTCCATATCGTTGCCGAGCACACCGTTGGGAAGAACCTCCAGCGCTATGTCTTCATCGAGCGCATACGTTTCGCCAACGGCAACCGGCGCGTCATTGACCGCGTTGATCGTCAGACGAACGGTGGCCACGTTGCTGCTGGCAAGGCCATCGAACACCTGATAGGTGAACATGTCCTCACCATTGAAGTCGGCTGTCGGCGAGTAACTGAAGATTCCACCGCCGAGATCCACCAGGCTGCCGAAGCTCGGCGCATTGAGCACCTGAACGACGCGCTGCGGACCGTCAGGATCGCTGTCGCCGTGCGCCAGGTTGATGACTGTGGTCTGATCCTCGTCGCCGATGAAGCTGTCGTCGCCCGCATACGGGATCTGGTTCACTCCGAAGTCGCGCGTTTCGCTACCGCGGCTCGCCATGACGACGTCGAAGAAGTTGGCCGTAGTGTGCGTCCAGCCACCGGAATTGAGCAAGGTCACGCGATGCGTACCCGGCCCGACGCCGGCGATACGCCAGGCACCGCCGACGCCGGTGGTCGTGCTCGTTTCGTCAACGTCAAGCGCACCATCGCCGTCGGCGTCGATGAAAACGGTCATTTCCGGCAGGCCGCTGTCGGAAACCTCCGGGTCATACGCCCCATTGGCGTCGAAGTCATCGAACACCGTTCCGGCGATCTCGCCCAGGCGGAAATTACCGAAATCGCGCTCGGCAATCTCCTCGCCAGCCGCGACGTGTACGGTGTGGCTCGCCGGTCCGGCAATCAGACCAACATTCGGATCGTCGTCGCTGCTGCTGCCACCACCGCCATTGCCGCTCGCGGTCAGGTTGCGAATGGCATTGGCCAGGGCGAGCACATCGAGGGTACTGAACGACAGGCCGGTATTGGCCACGTTGTCGTTCTCGTCGTCGCCGTCCAGGATCGTCTTGCCACTAGTGGCGAGCAGCGCGGCAAACTCCCCAGTCGTCAGGTTTCGATGCAGATATTGCTGCGCGACATCCTGCGCCAGCGTCGCGATGCCGGCGAGGTAGGCCGACGCCTGGCTGGTCCCGTACATGGTGACCGTGCCACCCGTCGCGTTGGCACCGAGCATGCGGGTGCCGGGAACGAAGGCGTCGAGCTGGCTATCGTCGCGTTGCGAGAATGCGGCAATTCGGTCGGGGCCGGTCGACACGTCGATGGCACCGCTGCCGTAGCGGTACTGGCCGCCGAAGTCGCCACTCCACACCGCCCCGGCAGCGACCACTGCCGGGTCGGCGGCCGGATAAGCGACGCCAAGTTGCCCGCTATATTCGTAGTAACTGTTGCCGGCTGCCGCGACGATAATCACCCCGTGCGCGGCGAGTGCGGCAAGTTCATCGCCGATGCCGTACAGCGATGCCGAATCGGCCCAGTTCTCGCCGTCGCCCAGCGACATGTTGATGACGCCGATCTGGTAGGCGTCGATGTGACTGAGCGTCCACTGCAGCGCTTCTTCCAGGTAACCGAAGTTGCCGCTGCCCGCATCGGTGAACACCTTGAGAGCGATCAGGTCAGCCTGCGGTGCAACGCCTCTCGCCAGCGCATCGGACGATGCGATCAGACTCGAAACGTTCGAACCATGGCCGTGCCGGTCTGAGGCATCGGCATCGTTTTCGGCGAAATCCCACTGGAAAACGATGCGGTCGGCAACGCCGTTGCCATCCGTATCGGGGCCGAAGAAGCTGTGGTTGAGGTCGATGCCGGTGTCGATGACGACCGTGGTCACACCCGCGCCATTGAGCGCCGCGTAGGCGGCATTCGCCCGATACGCGTCGAGATTCGTCAGATGCTCGGCCAGCGTGTTGCTCAGCACTTCGTCTGCGCTGACGTCGGCGCGCACGAGCTCGTCGGGAAGGCTGAGAACCGCGGTCGACCCGGTGAGCGATACCGTCCGTGCGGGAGAAACGCCCGGATAAGTCTGAACCCAACCGGCCTGCATGACTTCCGCGACCGTGTAGGTGCCGGGCAGCAGATTGTCGAAGCGGTAGCTGCCGTCGGCCGCGGTCGTCGTATGACGCTCGCCGCTTTCCAGCACGCCGTTGGCATTGCGATCGAGATAGATTGTCCAGCCGGCCAGGCCACGATCGTCTTCCGCATTCCATCGCCGATCGCCGTTGACGTCCTCGAACTTGCGGCCGGCAATGCTCCCCGCCTGCACATTGGCGAAGTCGTTGCCGCCGATGTCCGCGCCCGAGGTCGGACTGACACTGTAGTACCCGCTGCTCGGTGCCGTCTGCAGCCAGCCTTCCCGCTGTACTTCACTGACGCGGTAAACGCCCGGAGCAAGATCGGTGAAGCGGTAATAGCCGTACTCGTCAGTCGTCGCGCTGGCATCGATCGTCCCGTCGCCCCCGCGATCGAGCTCGATCGTCCAGCCGGCAAGCCCGCCTTCGCCTTCATCCTGGCTGCCATCCCCATCCAGGTCATTGAACTTGAGACCACCAATCTGGGCGAGGGCAAAGTTGCCGAAGTCGGCAGTCGACTCTTCGCCACCGACGATGGTGATCTGGCGACTGCCGGCAGCGGGGTTGATCGCCATCCAGCCGCTACGCATTTCCTCGCCGACCAGGTAGTTTCCAGCGACCAGATCGGCGAAATGGTAAACACCGTTCGCGTCGGTCAGTACGCTGACTTCGCCGGCGTCAAGTGTCCCGCTCTCGTTCGCGTCAAGGTAGATCGTCCAGCCGGCCAAGCCGTTCTCGTCAGCGCTGCGGACGCCATCGCCATTCACGTCTTCGTACTTCACGCCAGACAGCGAGCCGCTGCCGCCGGCGATCGTGGTGACGGCATCGGCGTCGGCCGGTGCGTCCTCCTCGTTCCCCGCGTTGTCGCGCGCGGTGCTGTAGAACGCGTAGGTATGGCCGCGATGCCCGGTATAGATCGCTTCAGTCGCCGGCGTATTCAGCAGCCAGATCGAGAAGGCTCCGCCATCCACCGAAACGTGGATCGTGTAGTCGGCAATCGCCGATCCTGCGCTCTCGTCGCTGCCGCCCCAGCTCACCAGGAACTCGGTCGCATCGCCCGTCGCCGGCAGAATGCTCGCCGGCAGAGGAGCCACCTGGCTGCTCGGTCGGCCGGAATCGAGCGTGGCAAAGATCGTCGGCGTGACAATCGGCGCCTGCGTGTCGAAGACGATGCTCGCCTGCGCGTC
>NZ_JAVMKF010000022.1:4100-51096 GCF_031732815.1 Accumulibacter sp.
CGACCGCTGTACTGCAAGCGATTGACCGTCAGCTCCTGGCGGAAATCGCCCCAGCCGAAATCATCCGGCCGGAAGGTGCGCGGATCGAGGTCGGGATCGAGTATCTGCGTGATGACGACCTGTTGCGCCGGTGCGCTGGCATCGGCTGCGTTCTCGAAACGAATCGTGTACGCCTCGGTCGCACTGGCGGTAATCCAGTTCTCATCACCAAAGCCCTGCGGCCCGAGGATGTCGTTCGGGTCCCGCGGACGCACCGCGCAGGGCTGATAGATGATCGTGCGCTCGATGCACTCTTCCGGATCGTACTGCACGTCGGTACCGCCGCCAGGCCGGCAATTCGGTGCGTTCTCGGTCACTTTCTTGATGTCTTCCGGCTTGCACTTGAAGCACTCGTCGGGCGGCGGCCCGAACAGCACGCCAGCCAGCGTCTGCGCCTGCAGCGGGACATCGCTGCCGTTCAGGCTCAAGCCGGTCGTCGCGCTCACTTCGCTGGCACCCAGCGTTGCCGAGAGGAGCACCGGCGAAAAGGCGCTGGCGCTCGACCAGACACCGCCCAGGTAGCGCGCGCTGCGCATGCTGGTCTCGCTCGAATCGCCGGCAGCGCTGACGTCTTCGGTCCAGAACGCGGTCAAGGTGCTGCCGACCAGGCCGAGTTCGAGCTGTCCCAGCGTCGCCGCTGCGGCAATCTCCTGCGCCGCGCTCCAGGTGCTGCCGTTCCAGCTTGCGCTGAGCAGGTGCTGTATGCCTGCGCTGTCGGTACTGATCCAGCCGGCCGTCACCTTGCCCGCGGCATCCTTGCTCAAGGTGATGCCCCCATCCTGACCAGCGGTGGCGGCAAGCACCGCCGGAGCCGACCAACTGCTGCCGTCGAATACCGAATACATCACTTCGTTGGCGGCACGCGCGGCCTGCAGGGTATCGAGGTCGGAGTTGTGGTTCAAACTGCTCGTGTCGGCGCGCGTCCAGATGACCATCCGGCGGCCGCTCGCATCGGTCATCGTGTTGACACTGCCATTCCAGCCGAGGCTGCCGGCGATTGCCTGCGGTGCGCTCCAGGCGCTACCGTCATAGGTTGCGACGCGCACTTCGCTGCCGATGTCGCCCAGATTATGCGTCCACGCCGCGTAAGTGCCGGCCGCATCGTGCGCCAGCGCCGGGCTACCGTCGTCGTACAGGTCGCTGCCGACATCGGCGAGCACGGCGTTGCCATAGTCGGCACCGGTACCGATGAGCAAGGCCGAATTCCACGACTGCCGGTACAAGGGGCGCTGCTGCCCAGTCGCGTCGAGCGGCACGAGATCGGACTTTTCGTAACCGAGGAAGTAGGGCTCGGGACTGAAGTCGATACCCCACAGCGTCAGGGTAATGCCGATCTCGCCGCCAAGCTTGGTCAACTGAACCGACGGATAGACGTCGACCTCGGCCACGATGCCGCCTTCGACCTCGAGCTTCCAGTCGTCATCGTCCTTGATCTGAATCCCGGCGTAGGCCTTGACGCTCGCCTCGACGGCAGCCTCCGCGATGACATTCGGCCAGATCCACTCCGGGAAAGGCTCCGCGATGGTCCACCGCAAACCACTGAAATCAAGGCCAATGCTGCCTTTGATGCCGTTGCTTGCTTCGACCACACCGGTCTTGTTGATCGCTGCCGTCGCCCACTCGATGAAGGTCGCAGCGGCCTTGGTCGCCGGCGTCGGAATCGCGCCCAGCATCTTGAGCAGGCCGTTCTTCCAGTCGAGTTCGCCGCTGATACCGATCTTCGCCGTCGCCTGATGGAAATCCCAGTCGTGCGCCGCCAGATCGACCCCCCATTCAGCCTCCAGGTCGCCATGGCCCTCGAGCGTGATGCCCAGATTGTCGCTTTCCAGGCTAAGCTCAGCACCACCGCCAACCGTCAGGCTGGCTTCACACTCATTCTGCGTCGCTTCCCCGTGCAGGCCGATCGTTGCCTTGACATCCATGCCGAGCGCATTCCACGGGCCGTACTCCTTGTCGTAACTGTAGGCAACGCTGGCCTGCGGACGCAGGACGGTCGGCGTCGCCGTCCACAGCAGGGCGCCCGTCGCGACATCGACGACATAGTAATAGACGTCGGCATCGTCCTGAATCGCGACATTTTCCTTCTTGTCGACGATCAGCACCTGACCGCTGCCGATGACGACGACTTCCAGGCCGCGATCGGCGACCACGTCATTCGTCAGGCGGATCGGCGCCGACCACTGGTAGCCGCCACCGGCGCGCGGACGCGCTACGGCGTAGAAGATCTCGCTGTCGTTGCCACCGAGAGCGTCGTTGCCGCCATTCTGCTGCCAGACGGCGATCAGGCCAGGATCCGATCCGTCGAGCACGTTGCCTGCCGCCACCAGGTTGAGGTCGGAAGCACCATCGGCCGACACGGCGCGCGCGTCACGCCAGTTGCTGCCGTCGAACCAGGCGTGCCACGCCTTGCCGTCGCGCAACCAGAGGATGTTGGGCGTGCCGTCGGGCGCGTTCGCCAGCACCGGAGCCGAATCGTCGGTGTGTACGACGCGCGTCGTGTCAAGCACGTAGACGTCGCCCGCCGCAGTATCGGCGCTGAAGCTGACCGCAAAACTCGGCAAGGCAAGAGGCGCACCGCCAAGGACTTCGCCGCTGTCGTCCAGCCCGTTGCGGTTCATGTCGAATACGCCACTCGCCAGACCCAGGCTGTAGTTGCCGGGCAGCAGGCCGCTCAGCGTGAAACGACCGTTGATATCGGTCGTCGCGTAGCCGCCAAGGGCAAGCCCCTGGCTCGTCGTCCGATACGCGGCAAGCTGCACATTGGCCAGTGCTGCGCCGGTTTCGGCGTCACGCAGCCTACCGCTCAGATTCGAAGCCGGACGCCAGTCGGGGTGTTGCTGGTAGACGGTCGCCATCAGCGTGCGCACGTCGCGTACCGGGCTGCCCTGCTCGGAGACGAGCAGCATCGCCTGGTTGAGCATGCGCACGTAGTCGCCCCAGGTGTTGCCCATGGTCACGCGAATACGTCCCCAGAAGACTTCCCAGGCGGCGTTCCACTCGTTGCTGCTCATTCCTTCCGGTGCCAATGGCTTGATCGACTGCTCGATTTCGGTCCACTTGGCGCTGTCGATGAGCCGGCTGTCGGTCGATTGCAGCGTGGCGACGCGGATATCGAACTGCCCCTCGCTCATCGGCGAACGATAAAGCAACTGCTGCGTGTAGCCAGTGTCCGGACGCAGGATGTCCATCGGTCCATCGATGCTGGCGCCCAGGTAATAGATCGGCTGATCGCGCAGATCGCTGCCGGTGTAGCCGATCGGAACGTGACTGCGGCTTGAAATGATCAGCAGCGGCGCCATCGAGTCGCCATCGCCCTGGTTGGTGTATTGCAGGTTGAAACTGTTGACGCGGCCGATCGTCACCTGTCTTGGACCTTCGATGATGCTGAACAGGTTGGCTCCGCGCGCGTCGTCGATAACCGTCACCGCGTCGTTCAGCACTTCGGTCTGCCCGGTCGCCTGCACGGCGACCACGTCGTAACGCCCTTCGGCGGCGAGCAGCAGATTGAAAGTCGCGTACACGCGGCTGGAGTCTTCGACAAACAGGCGCGTTGCGTCGTACAGTCGACCGTCCGGCGCACGCAGCGCGAAACGGGTCGCCTCGGAGAAGCGGGCACCATCGATGCGCAGCGTCGCTTCGCCGGAGTTGCCGACGGTGTCGGTGCGTACTTCGCTGAGCGAGAAGGGGATGACCGCCGAGTTCAGCGTGTAGGCGGGGGCACCGCTGACGTCGGCGCCGTAGGCGAGAATGTAGTAGGTGCCCGCCTGAGTTTCGGGAATCAGGACGACCGGATCGGCATCGTAGGCTTCGCGCGAAGCGTAATCGAAGCGACCCAGGCTGGGCATCGAACCAAAGCGTACGTAAAGCTCATTGGCGACATTGCTGCCCGCACTGTCAAGCCTGATCTGCACCGTTTCGCCGGCGCCGACTTCGAGCTTGTAGTACGCGGCCTGGCGATAGGCCAGTTCACCGCTCACCGATCCACCCAAAGGCAGAACGACGGCGTCCAGCGCCACCGCTTCGAGGCTGGCCGAAAGGTTGTCGGCGTCGCTCGTTTCATTGACGTAATTCAGGATGTCCGAGCGCACGATGACGTGATACTCGCCCGGGTCGACACCGGGCAGCGCAGCGTGCAAGGTCTGCGTGTATTCTTCGCCGCCGGAGAACGGATCGGCCGCAGCGTAGGTGTTCCACACCGAGCCAATGACGGCGTCACCGATGTCCCAGAGCGTGTCGGTGGACAGATAAAGCGTGTCCTTCCACGATCCGACGACGGCGTTCGCCCCAGCGGCGTTGCTCACCCGATAGGTGATGTCGGCAGCCTGACCCGGCACACCATTGGTCGGCACCGTGATCAGTCCGGCCACCAGGTTGGCCGGCGGCGCCAGGCTGACGTTCACCACGCCGGGTGAGCGCGTTGCATTGTTCGTCTCCACCGACTCGGTCACGCTGCCCGTGACATCGGTAACGACAAAGGCATAGAGCTGACCGGTATAGCCGGCCGGCACAGTGAACGCCTGCGTGACATCGTAGTGCTCGCCGACCGCGAGGTCACGGTACTGCAGCACATGGCCGAGATACAGGTCGCTGCTGCGCTCGAGGAAGAGATCGCGCGACAGGTAGACCGAGTCATACCAGTAGCGGGCACCGGTGTTGTCGGTGGTCGACTGATTGGTCACCGTCCACTGCAGCGTAAACGGCTGACCACTGTAGGCGTCGGCGGGCAGGCTGACCGAGGTCACTGCCAGATCGGGACGCAACTCGGACAACGGCCGTTCGCCGCCTGCCCACGCGGCAATCGCCACGCGAGCCGGCGAACTGGCGATGTTATTCGCCTCGCTCGGCGACTCGACAACCGTATTGTGCTGGTCGGTGCGCACGACGACGTAGTAGCTGCCGGCGGTGATCGTCGTCGACAACGTGAAGCTCGCCTCCGCGTCGTACCACTCGCCGGGCGCGAGCACGTTGCTGTGCCGTACCGAGCCAAGACTGATGTCGCCGGCGCCCAGCTCGGGATCGGCCGAGAGAAAGACATCGTCATACCAGTAATTGACGTTGGTCGGCTGCAGGCCAAGGTTCTGCACACGCCAGCTCAGAGAGAGGCTGCTACCCGCGGTCGCCTCGGCGGGCAAATCGCTCACCGTCACCACCTGCAGGTCGGCCGTCTGGCGCAGTACGCTCAATGAATTCAGGGCACTATTGTTTTCGTTGTCGGACTCGAAGACCTGGTTGCCCGCATCGGTGCGGACGAACAAGCGGTACTCGCCGGTGGCCAGAGTGATTGGCAGCGCTACCGAAACGTTGTTGACGCTGTACCCGGCGCCGGCCGCCAGGACGCCGGAGTGCTGGTGACTGTAGAGCGGCACGTCGTCGCCGTTACCGAGCACGTCGTCGAGCGAGGCGACGAGCTGGTCGATCCAGCCGTTCTCGACCGAGTCGCCGCTGCCGTCGTTGCGCACCGTCCACGACGCGCTGATCGTCCGGCCCGCCTCGGCGCTGGCGCTGCTGACAAAACTGCCGGGGACGATGACGAGATCGGCCGGCCGCGAAACAATCGCCATCACGTCACTGACGATCTGATTGTTGCCTTCCGGATAGTAGTTGTTTGCCGGATTGTCCAGGCCCTCGAAGACATGATTCTGCACGTCGGTTCGCATGATTACGCGATACTCGCCGGCGATACCGTTGGGCAGCGTGTAGGTGAAGCTCGCGCTGTAGGATTGATCGGTATCCAGCGCTCCCCAGTGTCCGCGGTCGCCGAGGTGGAGATCCGAGGCATCGAGCACGTTGTCGGTCGACAACCAGAAGCGATCGTTCCAGTAGGCGTTCGGCGTCAGCGTGCCGAAGTTGGTCACCGCATAGGTGAAGGCGAAGCTGTGCCCGGCCTGTGCCGTTGCTGGCAGGTCGATCGCATCCGGTTCGAGGTCAGGCGGTGGCGTCAGCGACACGATCTCGCTGGCGTAGGAGTTGTCGTTGTTGCCTTCGCTGACATACTCATACACCTGGTTGCCAACATCGGTCACGACGAAGAAATGGTAGGTCGTCGGCACGCCGTCAGCCGGCAACCCGATCGGCAGTACGATCGACTCGCTGCGCGAATACGCTGCGCCAGCCTCCAAGGCTCCGTTGTGCCACCACGTGCCGAGCACGATGTCGTCAGTGCTGAAGCTGTCGTCAACCGACATGTAGACGCAGTCGTACCACAGCGCCGCCGGCGCCGTTGTTCCATCGCCGCGGTTGGTCACCGTCCAGGAAACCGTCGCCGCCTGACCCGACCACAGACCGCCGGGTGCGTTCACGCGTACCGAAGACTCCCACTCGTTGTTGTTCGGGTTTCGCGCCACCACCTGCAGGTCCGGCGGCGGCGTCAGCTCGATGACGACCGCGGCGCTGCCGACGTTGTCGCCCTCGTTCTGGTTCTCGAACATGTGGTTGTAGTAGTCAGTCTTGACCAGGTAGTAGTAGGGCCCGGACCAGCCCTGCGGCACCAGGAAGTGCAGACTGCTGGTATAGCTGTTGCCGACGTTGCCGCTTCCCGCCAGATAGCTCGGGTTGCCGACGACGCCAAGCGACAGGTCGCTGCCGTCGAGAACGTTGTCGGTCGACAGGAAAACCGCGTCATACCAGGTGGGGACGCTGCTCGCGCCGACGCCGGTATTGGTCACCGTCCAGCTGATGACCGTGTCGCCCCCCGAGAACGAGTGGTCAGGCGGCGTAACCGCGGTCACCTGCAGGTTGGGCAGCGCCGGATAACGGACGGTCATCGGCTGTTCGCTGACGCGCGCGTTGTTCGCCTCGCCGGCCGGGTGGCTGGACGGCGTTCCAGGCCGCACCTCATAGTGCTGATTGGCGCCGTCCGTCGTCACGACCACCCAGCGGGCGACGTCGCTGACGTTGCCGACATAGTTGTATGGCAGCGAGATGTATTGCGTGCGGGTCGCCGACTCGCCCGGATTCAGCGTGCCCTCGAAGAGGAAACTACCGTAGTGAACGTCGCTACCGGCGACGTTGTCGCTCGACAGTTGAACCAAGTCGTACCAGCCGGAAGCAGCGGCTGTTCCCTGGTTGGTCACCGTCCACGTGATCGGTACCAGCGTGTTGCCACTCGGGTTGAGCACCAGATCGGCGGGCATGCTTACGTTGCTCACGACCAGATCGGGTCTGGCCGGCAAGCGCAGCGTGATCGCCTGGCCGGCGACCGTGTTGTTGTTCTCGTTCGACTCGGGCTGATGGCCAAACGCGTCGGTGCGCAAGATCAGGTAATAGGTGCCCTCGATGGGATCCCAATCAAGCGGCAAGGCCAGATTGATCGTGCTGGAGTAGTCGTCAACCTCGCCGTCGTCCGCCGGCAACGGATTGCGGCTGGCCCATGCGGCGTACAGACGCCGGTCGTTGCCGTCGAGAAGCGCATCCGACGATAGGTAGATCGCGTCGTACCAGTTGTTGCGCGCCGGATCGCTGCCGACGTTTTCGACGCGCCAGATCAGCTCGATGGTGTCGCCCCACAGTGCCGCGGCCGGGTTGCTCAGCGAGATCGCCTGCAGATCAGGCGACTGCAACTGCACGACAGCCGTGTAGCGGTCGTCCGTCTGGCCGTTGGCACCGTCCTGGTTCTGGTCCATGGCGTTGCCCACCCGATCGCCAATGTGCGGGCCAAGCACCATCGTGTACTGGCCCTGCTGCGTCTGTGCGGCAAAATTGACGGTGAGCACGTTGCCCGCCACGCTGACGCTGTTGACGGTGATCGTATTGCCGCTCGGCCCGGTGAAGCTGGCGATGTCCGCCACACTGACGCTGGCTGGATCGAGGTCTTCGCTGAAGGTGAAACTCATCTGGCCGAACGGCGCCGAAGCCTGAGCTTCCGGGTTCTGGCTGACGACATGCGCGCCCGTGTGGTCGACCGTGAAGTGCCCGGTGTACGCGACGTTGCCCAGCCCCTGCAGATCCTGCACAGCACCGGCGGCCAGCGTGTAGGCAAAACTGCCCGCCACGTTGGGCGCGGAAACGGAGAAGCGCAGCGTGCGTCCATCGACCAACGTGACCCCGGTGACTTGGGCGCCGTTGCTCAGCGTCAGGTCGGTCGCCTCGACCGAAGTCGCGAGCAGTCCCTCGGATAGCGTCAAGGTCAGCGTCGTCGGTGGGTTCAGGAAGTTGGCGCCTTCCACCGGGTTGCTGGCGACAACCGTCGGCACCTGCCCCGAGCTGGGCACGCTGCCATTCACTTTGAGGATGTACTCACCCCGATTGGCTTGCGCGGAACTGGCGGCAATCACCCGCACTTCGTAGCGGCCACTGCTCGCTGCCGTGTATAGAATGTTCGCGTTGCGTTCGTCGCCGTCAGCACCGTTGTCGTCACTCGCAACCAGATTGCCGCTCGGATCATAAAGTTCCAGCCGCGCGTCGAGCGTGTTCACCGGCTCGCCCGGCGCGTCGAACGGTGTCGTCGTGCGGATGTCGAGCGCCTGACCTGCCGTGACCTCGATGCTGTAGCGATCATCGTGATCGCCGGCTGCCCACGCCACCGCTTGCTCGAGCAGTCGATCGGCGTCACCGCTGGCAAGCTGGCCGTAGGCGGAAATCATATAGAGCGGCCCGAGGTACACGCCACGACCGGCACCGACGTCGCCAACGACGACCGCTGGCTGCGTCCCGGCACTACCGACCGAGTTGGCAAGAACGCTTGCGCCGGCATCGACGGTCGACGAATACTCGACGTAATAACCGGGCGCAAAATCGCTGACGCCGGCCGACACCGGATGGTCGCCGACGGTAAGGTCGAGCAGCGAGGCATTCGTCTGGTAAGCGTAGCCGATCGTCGTGTCGACCGGGATGATGGCGTCGATGTCCGCCACCGGCACGCCGGTGGTCGCGCCCGCCGAGTAAATCAGCCAGCCGGTCCCGACGACACCACCGCCGGCTTCGACCCACTGCCGCAAGGCCGGCGCGATCGCCGCGATCTGGCCGTGGCTTGTATTGGAATCGCCCAGCATGACCACGTCGTACGCGGCGAGCTCGGCCACGGTGTCGATCTGCGTGTAGGTAACGCTGGTCGCGATGAAGTTGAACCACGTGTCGTCGTTGAGCTGGTTGACGACCTGATTAGCGGCGCCGCTATTCAATACGGCGACGCGGATGCTCCCCTCGCCGCTCCCGGACGCACCGAGATAACCGACGGCTTGCAGCGTCGGGCCGATGTCCTGTACTTCGCTGACGCCGGGGTTCTCGAGACCAATCTCCGCACCACGCGTGACCAGCAAGCTGTAGGGCAGCGTCGCGGCCGAGGAAACGCGCACGGCGTATTCACCAGCCGCTGGCGCAACAAACTGTGAAATCGCCTGATCGACGTTGCCGGCATCGGCGATTCCCAGGGCCAGCCGCGTCCCAGCGAGATCGTACAACTCCAGGCTGAGGCCGCCGGCACCCGGCTGATCGGTACGCGTCACCGCCAGGCTGGCGACCTGCCCAGCCGCCAGGCTGAAACGGTACCAGTCGGCATTGCCAGCGGTGACGGTGCCTAGCGCTGCGAGACGATCGGCCGCTCCTTGCAGGCCAACCGCCGAAGCATCGAGACTTAGGGCAGCAGCCAGGTCATCATTGGCGGCGCCGCCCCAGGCTTCCGCTTCGAACTGCGCATTGAGCAAGAGCTGGACAACATAGTTGCCTGCCCCAGCCAGCCCGCTGATCCGCAGTGTATGAGTGCCGGCCAGAGTGATCGGCAGATTCGCCAGCAGCAGGGTACCGCTGCCGCTCGTCGTGGCGCCCGGAACAAGGTCGCCGTTCGCGTCGAGCAGTTCGATTCGCGCCGACAGCGCGGGATTCTCCAGGGTCAGACGCAATGATGCGAGTTGACCCGCTTGCAGATCGATGGTGAACAAGTCGACATCGGCGGCGGCGTACAGATTGCTGCCGACCTGCGCATCGTTGACCAGAGAGCCGAGCGGCGCCACGCGGCTGAGCGCGAGCGGGGTCACGCCCAAGGCGTCGACCTTGAAGTCGACGACGAAGTCACCTCCGGCGGCGCCATCACCCGACGGCAGGCTGCCCGCGTACTCTCCGTCGAGCAAGTTGTTGCGCCGGTCGCGCAAGCCATCGGCATCGGCGACCAGCGTCAGCCGGTAGTTGCCCTCGGCCAGGTTGCCCAGACTGGCCGATAGCATTCCGTCGACATAGCTGACCGAGGTGGCAATGGACACGCCGGTGTCGAGATTGACCAGCAGCACGTCGTCGGCGCCGAGCCCGCTGCTCGCCAGTTCCTCGCTGAAGCTCGCGCTGTAGACCACGCTGCCCGGGGCCAGCGTATCGCCGCCGAGCAGGCTGCTGACGGTCACTCGCGGTGGTGTTGCGTCCGTTTCAAAAGTCGCGGTAAAGCTGCTCAGCGCCTGGCCCGACACGCTGCTCAGCGCACCTGCCGCGATGCGCACGGCATACGTGGCGTCGCCGTGCGCGGCCTGGTCGATCGCGAAACGCAAGGTATCCGCGTCGACCACCGTCACGCTGCTCGCCGCGATGCCGTCGATCGTCAGGTCGGCAGCATCGACCGAGGTCAACAACAGCGCCTGCGAAAAGTCTACGGTATAGGTCGCCGGATAAATGGCAAGGAGTGTCTGGTCGGCGGGCGTTGTCGTCGTCACATTGAACGGTAGCGGCGTCGCGCTGCCTCCGCTCGCGCTCAGCACGTAACTGCCTTTCGTCTGATTCTCGGCGCGCACTTCGATGCGATAAAGCGCGCCGGCTAGCGCCGCGCCGGGTACTGTGTATTCGATGCGCGCATTGCGGCCATCCGCAGCGCCGTTCTGATCAAGCGCGACAAGGTTCCCATCTGGAGCATAGAGGAACAGTTGCGGATCAAGCAGGTTGACCGGCTCGCCCGCCCCATCGCCCGGCGTCGCCGTTTCGACGATCAGCACATCGCCCGGGTTGACCGCGTACAGATACTGATCCCGGCTGTCGCCGAAGCTCGGCGTTGGCGTGGTGACCGTAACGATCAACTGGTAGCCGCCGGTTCGGTTGGAATACGAGTCGGCAACGACATAGTAGTCGCCGGTATAGGTCGCCGTATAGCCGATATAGGAATTGAGGCTACCATTGTCATCGTTGTAGGTGATCTGGCTGCCGCTACTGTTGTAGAGATGCAAGAAGGGATCGCTGACCCCAGCGTTGTTCAGATTGATCGCCAGAAAGTCGCCGGCTGCCAGACTGACCTTGAAGAAATCCCAGTCCCAATCGCTGCCGACGCTGATCGTTCCATTGACGGTTGCCCGGTACTGGTTGCCGCCGATCGACGAAAAAGAGCCGTTCAGGTCGTTGGCCAAAGGCAGGTCGGCCGCTGAGCCGCCATTCGCAGCGGTGTCGTTAGGTTCGCTCTCGCTGCTGATCGCGCCGACGAAATTGCCCAGATAGCCGAGGACGCGCCCGTCCCCGGCGCCGTCGAGCGAGAGCGTCATCGCCTGGCTGGCCAAGGTATTCGGCTCGAGGTCAAACTGTGCGTTGCGCAATACCAGCAAGCTGTAGCTGGCCGGATCGCCGCTCACCCGAACGTGGAAGACACCGCCTGCCGCCGGCGTGAAGTTCTTGATCAAACGATCGACATCCACCGAGCCAGCAAGGCTGCTCGCCAGCCAGTGCCCTGCGGCGTCATAGAGATCGAGCGTCAGATTGGCCGCTTGCGTGCGGTTGTCGCGCGCCAGCAGCAGGGTTGCGGAATCGCCGGTCGACAGGCTGAAGCCGTACCAGTCGACATCTCCCGCGCTCAGACTGCCGCGCGCAGCACCGCGTGCTGCGCTGCCGGCCAGTGCGATGAAGCTGCCGTCGAGGTCCTGGACATCCTCGCCGGCTTCAACTTCGAGCCGCGTGTTGAGGAAGGCCTGCACCTGATAGGCACCACCGCCGGCCTGCGAAATCGCCCGGAGGGTATACGTACCTGCGCTGGCCACCGGCGCTGTCTGCACAACGACGTTCTGCCCGTCGAGCAAACCGACCGCCTCGGCAAGCGGGCTGCCATCCGGCGCCAGCACGACGATGCTGCCGCGTACGCCGGCCGCCTGCGGAGAGAGAATAACGCTCAGCGTCTGCCCGGCGTCGAGGTTCAAGGTGTAATCGTCGCTGTCACCCGTTCCGTAGAAAACGCCCGTTGCCAGCGGATCGTAGATCAGCGAGCCGTCCGGCTGGATGCCGACGAGTGGCGTTGGATAGGCCGTTGGGCCGACCCGGTCGGTGGCAAAGCGGAGAACGAAATCGCCACCCGGCACACTGTTGCCGGACGGCAGGCTGCCCGAATGTTCCCCGTCGAGGAGCAGGCCGCCAGTGTCGCGGAACGCGTCGTTCCGACTGAACAGCGTCAGCGTGTAGTTGCCCTCGCTCAGGCCGCTGAAGTCGAGCCGCAGCGTACGGGTCTGGTCGTCGTAAACGAAGCCCGTTGCACTGAGCAACGCACCCGAGGTTTCGTTGCGCAGTTGCACGTCGGACGCGTCAAGGACCGCGGCGAGCAGATCCTCCGAGAACTGGATCTGCACCTGCAGGTCGCCGGGAACGACGACCTGGTCCTGCGCGATGCTGGCGGCGACCACCTTGGGCGACGAATCGTCAAAGAGGAAGGTGGACGCGAAATACTGCACCGCTCGCCCACTCAGGTCGAACGTCGTCTCGCCGCCGAGGATCGCCGTATATTCCCCGACGCCATCGAGCGCATTGGCGATATTGAAAAAGACGGTATCGGCATCGGCCATCCAGACGCTTTGCGCAACCGACTCATCGCCGTTCGGGTCGCGGATCACCAGATCCCAGTTGTTGACATGGTCGACGCGCAAGGGCGCGGAAAAATCGAGCCGCAACCAGTTGGGATAAGCAGCGACGGACAGGCCGTCGGCGGGTGCGACGCTGACCACATGCAAGCCCTCGCCGGCGCCGGTCGCGCCGCTGCTGTAGAGCACGTACTCGCCGCCCGTCTCGCCCGCGTCGCGCACCACGACCCGGTAGTCGACCGGGTCGCTGCCCGGGACGGCAAAACCCAACCAGGCATTGCCGCCGTTCCAGGCGTTGTCGTTGTCGAAATCGAGCGCTACCGGATTCCCGGCGAGGTCGAACACCTCGATACGCGGATCGAGGCCGTTGACGAATTCGCCGTTCGCGTCGCTGCCCGGCGTGCGCGTCCACAACTCGACGACATCGCCGCCATTGAGGTGCAGCAGGAAGCCGTCGGTCTCGCCGCCGACAATCGCCCCGAGCACCCTGCCCGACGGACCGATCGCCTGATCGCCGCCATTTTCCAGGCCGAAGTCGGCGTTGCGCGTCAGGACCAGGTTGTAGTCACCCGGTGCGGCGCCGAAGACGCGGACGTAAAAGGTCCCGCTCGGTCCCAGGCCGGGGTGGGCAACGAAGTTGGCGATGACGCGCGCGACTTCGCCTGCACCGGGAAGATCAGACGCGACGAGGTTGCCGTCGGCGTCGACGATCTCCATACGCACATTACCCGCCGACTGCGGATTCTGGTGATGCAGCGCGAGAGTGGCGCTTTCGTAGTCGTTCAGCGTGAACGAATACCAGTCCTGATCGAGTCCAATACGCTGGCCCGGCGCGCCGAGAACGCGCACCTCGCCGACGGCGTAAGCGTCGTCGCCGCCGCTCGCATAAACACGCAGATAACGCGCCGAAACCGCCCCGGCAAAATCTACCCCGTCAACGTATTCCTCGCTGCCGGCCACTGTGCTGATCGTATCCATCCCGTAGCCGACATCGCCCAGGTCTGCCGCGACCGCCAGCAGGCGGTTCCAGGTCTCCCCGTCGGCCGACCAATCGACTGCGTAATCGTCATTATTATCAACGCTGAGCAAAAGATCTGCGACTTCGCGTGCGGCGCCGAGATCAAGAACGACGGCCAGGCCATTGCCGTTCTGCGGATCAAACGTCTGACCCCACCACCAGAAATTGCCGCTCCTGTTCCAGTCGCTGCCCTGCACCGGAATGATTCCGTCGGCGAGCAGGCTGGGCTGGCTTTCGTAGCCACCGCCCTCACCCTGGACGGATACCGAGGACACTGCCAGCGGGTTCTCGGTGGTAATGACGACATCATCCCACGAGCGGTACTTCAGCGCGGCGGGATCGTCGAAGTACTGGAAGCGTATGCGGAACAAGCCGTCAAGCGACCATCCGGCCGCCGCCGCAGCGGCGTCAAGGTCCACGCTGTAGGTATTCCACAGGTCGCCGTACTCGGCGGCCAACTGAACGAGCGGGAACCAGTTCTCGCCATCGGGGCTGAGCGCGACACCGTCAGCGTTGACGTGCCCGCTGAAGCCAACGAAGCGGCCCGCCTCGTCAGTCGCGAAACGCTCGGCAACGGCGTCGAGACCGATTTCGCGAAAACTCAGCGTGGCCTGCGTCAAACCACTCAGATCGACCGCCCACTCCGCTTCCTGCAGTACGCTGTACTTGTTGCCGGCGCCATCGACGTTCGACGAGGAGTTCATCGTCAATTGCCCACTCCCCCCGAGGTTCCAGTCTATCGAGGGCGGGTTCGGATCGCCGGTGATCGTGCGCAGCGTCCACATCGCCTCCGGGTCGCCGGCGAAGGCTTGTTCGGCGACGACGTTGAGCGTCTGCACGCTCAGATTGCCCAGCACCGCGCCGCGCTGTGCACCGTCGCCCAGGTCGATGACGGTCGCACCCAGGTTCTCTGCCGAGGCCGCATCGTTGTTCGTCCCCCAGCCCGCCCGTTCGAGCTCGACCGCCGAGTTGAGCAATACATCGAGTTTGAAGTGACCGGACGTCCAGTTCCCCTGCGCGGGGTCTTGCAGATTGCTGAGCACGATCCGGTAGCGCCCGGCGCTGTCCACCGGCAGGTTGTTCAGACCAACCGCTTCGCCCGCTCCCGTTGCTTCGTAGGCGCCGAGTTGAGTACCGTCGGGAGCAAAGGCCTCGATCCGCGCGCGCAGATCAGGTGCCACCTCGTACAGACCGACCGACAGCCGCTGGCCAGCGTCAAGATCGAGGAAGTAGGTGTCGTAGTCCTCACCCCAAGGCTCGTAGAGGGCACCTTCGCGCGCGGGTTCTGCGCTGCCATAAACCAGCGACCCCGCAGGAGCCCATCTGACCAGCGGCGTTTGATACGCGGCTTCGTCAATGTCCACGCCAAAAACTAGCGCGCGATCGCCGCCTGCCTGCCCATCGCTATCGCCATCGAGCAGATTTCCCGCCACGTCGCGGAAACCTGTGGACTGGCTGAGCACGCTCAGCCGGTACGCGCCTTCGGCCAGCTCGGGAAACGCGACGTAAACCCGATCGCCTTGAAAATCCAGCAACGAGGCAGCAACCGACCGACCGCTGAGCGTATCGACCAGCCGCACGTCCTCCGGCCCCAGCCCAACTGACGACATCATCTCGCTGAAGCCGATACTGAAACCGAAAGCGCCCGCCAACATGCGGTCGCCATCATTGACGCTTTGCCAGGTAACGGTCGGCGCCTGCAGGTCGACATCGAACTGCCGTGTATCTCCCGCGTTGCCAACACTATTGCTCAGATCGTGAATCACATCGGCCGCCAGAGTCATGCTGTAGTGCATGTGCACCGACTGCGCGGCAAGAACGAAGCGCACCGTGGCCGCATCGACGAGCAACGCATCAAGCACCTCGACCGGGTTGCCGTCGCCATCGCTGACGCTCAGATCGCTGGGCGACAGGCCGTCAATCCGCACCGCCTGCGAAAAAGTGAAGTCGACCGCACTCGGGAAAGCCCCGAGTCGCGCCCCGTCAGCAACGGAAACGCCGACCAGATCCATCGCTTGCACGTCCGCCGTGCCAGTCGCCCCGGCCACGTGCAGCGTGTAATCGCCGCTGCCGGACAACGAGCTGACCCGCAAACGGTATGCTCCACCGGCGTCATCCGGAACAAGGTATTCGATCCGCGCATTACGCCCATCGAAGGCGCCATTGTCATCGCTGGCAACCTCTACGCTGGCCAAGCCAGGGGAATACAGTTGCAGGCGCGGGTCAAGACTGTTCAGCGGCGCGCGCACGTCGGCCGGATCGTCGGCGGCCCCACCGAAGGTGGTCGTCGTAATCACCAAGTGATCGCCGGGGTTGGCCGCGATCAGATACTGGTCGCCGGCGCCGAGCGGGTCGCCCGCAGCCCAGGCCACCGCCTGCTCGAGCATGCGATCGGCATCGCCGCTACGCAGCCCGGAACCCGGCGAAAAACCGAAGGCATACGCCGGACCCAGGTACACCGCGTGACCAAACCCGCGGTTGGCCGCCGCAGCAACGGCTCGCGGAGCTTCCTCGCCGCGCTGGACCGTCGCCAAAACGGTCGCATCAGGATCAACCGGTGGCAACGCCACCGGGTTTTCGACATAGCTGCTGTCGCCAGGTCCGCTACCGACGAAAAAGGCGCCAAGCCCCTCGTTGATCGGATGCAGTGCACCGCTCGGCGTCACCCAGACCTCGCTGGTGTAGCTCTGCCCATTGTCCCATGCCGAGGCATTCACTGGCAGAACGGCATCGATCGCCGCTCGGGCTTCGGCAGACAACGATTGTGCAGCCAGCAGGCTGAAGCCCGTTGCCACCACACCACCGCCATTGAAGACGTAGGGTTCCAGAATGCCGGCATAAAGAGCGAACTCGCTCAGTCCCGAACCGGTGCCGCCGACCACGACGACATCGTAGCTCGACATTTCACCCAGCGTATCGATGTCCAGCGGCGCGACCAGGCTGGCGGCAAACCGGCCCTGCGCATCGTCATTGAGCTGACCGACCATCGCGTTCAGCCCACCGTCGAACCCCGGCTGCATTGAGGAGACGACCGCAATGCGCAGTGCGCTGCTGCCTCCGCCAAGATGACCGATGACATCGGCCAACGGACTCAGCGGCTGCGCCTGTAGGGCGCTGTCGTTCGGCTCAACATCCATCCGCGCCTGGCGCAGCGCCACCAGGCTGTAACGCTCGCCGCCACTACCGCTGACCCGCAGGTAGTAGGTACCGGCAAGTGCCGCGAAACCGTCGACGACCTGATCGCTGGTGGCTGCGCCGCGCCGGCCAGCCGCGACGGAACGGCCTGTCGCATCGATAAGCTGCAGCCCAAGCGCCCCGCCACCCCCGGTATCGAGCGCGGTCAAGGCGAGCGAGAGACGCTCGTCGGCCGGCAGTTCGAGGCGGTAAAAATCGGCCGTCCCCGGTTCGACGCTGCCGACAACCGCCGCCCGCTGCCCACCTTCCGGCAGGTCGAGCCAGGCTGGCGCCAGATCCTGCGCGCCCGTGAGATCGTTGTCGCTGACCCCGCCAAGCAGTTCGCTTTCCAGGCTGGCGTTCAGAAAGACGTCGGCATTGAAGTTGCCGCTGCCGGCCAGGTTCTCGACGCGCAGCAGATAGTCGCCGCTGTCCGCCACCGGGAGTGAATCGAGCAGAAGCTTCTCTCCGGCCTGCTGGGCGACCACCTCGCCGAGCGGATCGCCGCCAGCCGGTCCGAAGATCTGAATCTTGCCTTGCAGCTGCGCATCCGCTTCAAAAAGCACGGAGATGCGCTGCCCGGCGTCGAGTAACAGCGTGTAGTCGGTCGTTCCGAGCTCGGCGAAGTGACCCGCGGTGTCGCCTTGCTCGACGCGCTGAATGAACGACCCCAGCGGCGCCACCGGAGTGAAGTCGGCGGAGAGCAGGATGCGTGGTTCGAGGCTTTCGAAGAGGAAGCGGCTGCCTGCAGGCGCAGTGCCCGCTCGTGTCTTTTCCCGACCGGCAGCGCCGAAAAAACGATCGAGCGTCGATTTCAGCAGAGCTGGAATCACTTTGCGCTGGGAAAACATCTTCGACATTCCGTTCATGGCAACTGCCTCCTCGCCCTGGCGGGCGACCAAAAGGGAAACCGCTTCAAACACCCGGACCAAAAAACAACAGGCCGCTCTCGAACGAGGCAGGCCTGTTTGGGTCACACCACAAATTGTCTGTATCTCGTCGCTGCCGAGCAGTTACGCTCCCAGCGACCAAGGCGCCGACGCCAGTCATCTCTGTTCATCGGCTCACTGCGGAACACCACCCCATCGTCGCCGTGCAGAAACGAGCACGACAGCGAGCGCGCAAACCATCAGACTCAGTCCGCCAGGCTCCGGCACGGTGGGCGAGCGTTCGACCACGACGCGCATCGGATCGCCCGAGGTCACCGAGGCGTACTGAAACTCGCTCAGAACCGCATCGGTCAGCGACGACGGACCGGCCCCTTGCTCGAAGCCGATTTCGTAGCTACCGGGAGCCGCGTTGGCGAGAATGTTGAACGAGGCCGAGAGCAAAACACCTTGCGCCAAGCGGTTGAGGAGCGTTTGCGGATCGAGCCCGGAATTCAGGTCAGCCCAATCAAACCGATAGAAGCCGCCTAAAGCGTCATGGTTAACCGTCAGATCCGGCGGCAAGCTGGCCAGAAAACTGGTCAGTCCGATCGGCGCATCGGCGCCAAACCTCAACGTGGAACTGGCTGGATCAAAGCTCAGCGGGGCAGCGCCCCAGTTCAGCACCAGGTTCCAGCCAATGAGCGAGCCCATGTCCACGCTGGCTGGAGAATCCGGCACGATGCGCATCGTCGTGGTCACGGTACTGCCCGGCAAACCGCTCGCAGAAGTCGCGGTGACGACCGGCGAGGCGACGGCAGCTCCCGAGCAAAGCAGCAACCCGAGAGCGAAACAGGCGGTCAGGGAACGGATTTGGGAAAACATGTGTTGACCTCTTTTCGGCAAAGACAGCAAGCAAACTTCCATGGTTGGATCTGTTAGCAAGATTCGCACCACACAGCCCATTCGATGTTAACTCAATCGTGTCGAATGCACTCGGAGCGCGCCGCCCGGGTCAACTGTAAAAAAACTCGACACACTTTACGGCGGCCACCCATCGCTCTCTGTCTGGATCGCCGCTGGCCGCGATGTACTAAGTCGCATCGCGCTGGGCTCGGCGGTCAGCGCAAATCCGTCGTTTGCGCGTTCGCTGACCGACGCTTGGCGACGACCGACGGCGCAAGACGAGCGGGCGGCAGGCACGCTGGGCCAGGCTCACGCCGGCGGGACGTAACCCTGCACGCGATCTGCCCCGCTACCAAAGAAGTGCTGCTCCATCTGTTCCGCCAGGTACTTCCGGTGCGCGGCGTCCGCCAGATTCAAGCGGTTCTCGTTAATGATCATCGTCTGCATGCGCACCCACTGCTGCCAAGCCTCTTTCGAGACACTGTCATAGATCCGCTTGCCGAGCTGGCCCGGATAGGGCGGCAGGTCCAGTCCTTCTGCCGGACGGCCAAGCTTGACGCAATCAACCATTCTTGTCATGTCACCGACTCCTCATCCCGCTGCAACGGCAACCCGACCGCCTACCGACGGCGGTCACACGCACCGCTACAGCTCTTTCACCAAAACACTCGATCGACGCTGCAGATTGTAGACCAGGCGCTTCTCGACCGGCAGATCATCAACCGAACGAACCGCGAAACCGCGCTCCTTGAACCAATGCGAGGTTACCGTGGTCAGGACGAAAAGGCTTCTGACGCCAGCGGCGCGCGCGCGCGCCTCAATCCGCTTCATCAGGAGCGCGCCATAGCCCCAACGCCGATAGTGAGCATGAACCGCCAGGCAGGCAAGCTCAGCCTGGTCTTCCCCATACGGATAGAGCGCGGCACAACCGACGATCATGCCGTCGTGTTCAACGACGGAAAAGCGATTGATCTCACGCTCGAGCAACTCGCGCGAACGACGTACCAGCGCGCCGATCTCCTCGAGCGGCTCGATCAGGGCGACCAGACCGCCAATGTCGTCGGGCCGCGCTTCGCGCAGTTGCTCGAGCGCTTCGCGCGTGATCACCGTGCCCACGCCGTCGTGCGTGAATAGTTCGCGCAGCAGCGCGCCATCCTCGCCATAGCCGATCAGGTGGACCCGCCCGACTCCAGCCCGACTGGCGCGTACGGCAGGCGGCAGATAGCGTTTCAGATCGGCCGACAACCAGTCGCCAATGCTGATCAGCCGTTGCGCCCCTTCCACCGTCAACTCTTTGAGCAGCACGCGGTCGATATCGCTGGCACCCCGACTGTCGGTAAGAAAGATCAGCTTGTCGGCAAGCAACTCGGTGGCCACGGTTTCAGCCACCTCTTCCATCGGAAGATTGAAAATTTCGCCCGTCCGGCTTGAGGCGATACACGACAGGAGAACGATGTTGCCCAGGGCAAGCTGGGCGCGGATGCCCTCGCCGTCGATCTTCCTCACCTGACCCGAATACTGCAGATCGACCCCGTCGACGACGCCAACCGGCTTCGCCGTAATGAAGTTTCCGCCAACCACCCGAATCGTGCTGTTGGCCATCGGCGTATCAGCCAATCCCTGTGACAGCAGCGCCTCGATTTCGACGTAAATCCTGCCCACGGCATCAATCACGCAGCCGAGCGCGGCGGCGTCGGTAACGCGGTAGTTGCCGTGGTAAACCGATTCCAGTCCGCGCTCGCGCAGCAGCTTCTCGATTTGCGGGCGCGCCCCGTGCACGAGCACGAGGCGTACCCCCAAAGCAGCCAGCAAGTTGACGTCGTAGGCCAGCGTGCGCGCCAGCTGTCCGGCGATTGCCTTGCCGCCGAAGGCGACGAGGAATGTCTTGCCGCGAAACAGGTTGACGTACGGGGCGACCGAGCGAAACCAGACGACAAACGGGTTGGAGCTCAAGTCTTCAGGCATCGCACACCCCGTACGAAGCCATCGCTACTTGCCTTTGTCGGACTTGGCGTGCTTGACCTTGTCGCCCTTCGACTCCTTAACCTTCTCGCCCTTCGCCTCGCGCGTCGCCTCGTGTGCTTCGTCCTTGGCCTTCTCCGCTTCCGGATCGGCTGGTTCTTCGCTTTTCGCCCCCTTGCCCTCATCCGCCTTGGCTGGTTCGACACGGCCGTCTTTGCTGGCGGGCAGCGGCGGCAGCTTCAGCGGATCGACCTTCAGTTCCTTTTCAAGGCGTTCGCACAGGGTACGCAGAACCTTGACACGAGCAAACAGCTTGTCGTTCGCTTCAACCAGAATCCACGGCGCCGTACCGGAACTCGTGCGATCGATCATGTCGCAGACTGCCTCGTGATAGGCGCCCGCCTTCTCCCGGTTGCGCCAGTCCTCCTCCGTGATCTTGAAGCGTTTGTGCTCGACCTTGGCCCGCTCGTCGAAGCGCCGGAGTTGCTCGTCGTCGCTGATCTGCAGCCAGAACTTGACGACGATGCCGCCGGCCCGCCACAAATCGTGCTCGAAATCATTGATCTCGGCATACGCACGCAACCAGTCGGCCTGACTGCAAAAGCCTTCCACGCGCTCGACGAGGACGCGACCGTACCACGTGCGGTCGAAGATGACCACCCGGCCCAGACGCGGCATGTGCCGCCAGAAGCGCCAGAGGTAGGGCTGGGCGCGCTCTTCCTCGGTCGGCGCGGCGATCGGAATGATCTGGTATTGGCGCGCATCCATCGCCGAAATGATTCTCCGGATGGCGCCTCCCTTGCCGGCCGCGTCCGATCCTTCAAAAGCAAGAATGAGCGCCCGCTTGCTGAACTCGGGATGGCGCAGGAGTTCAGCCAGACGCCCTTGCCAGGCCGAGAGCTGGCTCTCGTATTCCTTCTTGACCAGACTTTGCGTCATGTCGAGGGAACTCAGCACATCAAGGCTGTCGATGCGCGGCGACACCGGCGGGGCAACCGGCGAGCTCTGCTCGCGCTTGTCCGCCAGTCGTTTCTGCAGCGATTCGAGGATCGTCTTGCCGATGGTCAGCGAGCGATAACGGTCGTCGGTCCCCTCGACGATAATCCATGGCGCCCATGGAGTGTTCGTCGTGCGCAGCAAATGTCCCGCCACTTCCTGCAGCTTGTCATAGGTCTTCAGGCGATCCCAACTGGCTTTGGTCACTCGCCAACGGGTCAGCGGATTCGCTTCGATCGACTTCAAGCGCTCGCGCTGAGCGTCCTTCGACAGGTGCACCCAGAACTTGAGAACGAGTGCCCCTTCATTGACCAGCATCGCCTCAAAGCGGTTGAGCTGATCCATGCGCTGATCGAAATCGCTGCGCGACACCGTGTTGTTGATGCGTTCGGTAATCGGCTGCGAGTACCACGAGCCAACGAAGATGCCGACCCGGCCCTTGGGCGGCAGGGCGCGCCAGTAGCGCCACATCGAAGGACGCGCACGTTCATCGGCGGTCGGCTCCGAGAAGGCGTGCGCGGACAGATAGCGCGGATCCATCCACTCGTAAAGCGTGTTGATGGTTTCGCCTTTGCCCGATCCGTCGACGCCGGTGATCAGCACGATGACGGGAAAGGTGCCGTTCTCGCGCAAGTGATGCTGTGCCTCAAGCAATGCGGCACGCAGCTTGGGTTCTTCTGCGCGGTAGGTCTCCTTATCGATCTTGTGTCCCAATTCTGCCGATTCAAACATCTGTCGTCTCCTCCTTCAAGTCACCCCACAAAAACTGGATTGCCGCTAGGGCAGCCAGGCCAGCCGTCTCGGTGCGCAGAATCCGCGGCCCCAAGCGCACCGAAATGAAACCGGCAATCTCCGCCAGTTTCGATTCCTCAGGCGCCAGACCACCCTCGGCGCCAACCAGCAACTCAAGCCTGCCACCCGCCCGCGCAAGCGCCGGGCTGGGCAGCATGGCCAGCGAGCAAGTTGCCCGTGGACTGAGAACAAGACGCTGGATATCGCCGTCGACCGGTCGCGCGAGCCAAACGTCGAGGCGCTCCGGGAGCGCCACCTCGGGCACACGATTGCGTCCGCACTGCGCACACGCGGCGAGGACAATAGCCCGCCAATGCTCAACGCGACGCGCCGCACGCTCACCAGCAAGCGCTACCACGCTGCGCTGCGAGACGACGGGGACGATACGCGCCACCCCAAGTTCGACCGCCTTCTGCACCGTCAGATCCATCTTGGCACCAACCTGCAGCGCCTGTATCAGGGTGACCGCCAAAGGTGACTCACGTTCGCGTGGCAGCCATCCGTGCAATTCGACGACAAGCTGCGAACCAGCCACGCCTACAATGCGCGCATCATACTCGCCACCGGTGCCGTCGAACAGCGTCATGCCGTCGCCTCGCCGCAGACGCAAGACCTTCAGCGCATGCTGCGCGACCTGCTGCGGCAACTCGACCTGCGCACCAACGACCAGCGGCGGGGGGCAAAAGAAGCGGGGGCCATTCACCGTGGTATTATAAGAGTTCCGCTGTCCGATGTCGTTTTGATCGTTTTGATGTCGTCTTGATGTCGTTTTCTGGAGGCAGTGCAGTCATGGCGCTCAGCGCACCGGTCTGTAACTTTGGCTGGCAAGCGGTCGATTTCGCTCTCGCCGACACGCGCGGGACGCGCCACACGCTTGCCTCGCTGCGCGGACCGAGTGGGCTGTTGCTGATGTTCATCTGCAACCACTGCCCGTACGTCAAAGCGGTGATCGACCGGATTTGCCGTGATGCTCGCGAAGTGCAGCAGCTTGGTTTCGGTGTTGCTGCCGTGATGAGCAACGACGCCCGCGAGTACCCGGAGGATTCGTTCGCCAACATGCAGCGCCTTGCCAACGAAATGGGCTTTCCGTTCCCTTACCTGCATGACGAAACGCAGGATGTCGCGCGCGCCTATGGCGCCGTGTGCACACCCGACTTCTTCGCCTTCAACGCCGACCTGCAGCTCCAGTACCGAGGCCGCCTCGACGCCAGCGGGCGGCTTCCGGCGGCACCCGGCTGCCGCCGCGAACTCGTCGAGGCGATGCGCCTGATCGCCACAACCGGCAGTGGACCTCGCGAACAGCACGCCAGCATCGGTTGCTCGATCAAGTGGCGGACGGGCAGCGAGCCCGCATGAATACGCTGGACGCCGACCCCCCGGTGGCTGCACGGGTGACTGATGGCGAACTGAAACGGATGCTCGACGCAACCGTCGCGCTGGTGCGCGAAGTGGCACAGCGTGAGATCATGCCGCGTTTTCTGCGCGTCAGTCACGGGCAGCGCAAGGACGATGGTTCGCTGTGTTCGGAGGCCGATCTGGCCGCCGAACAGTTCCTTCACGGACGTCTGCAGGAGGTCTGCCCGTGTCCGGTGATCGGCGAGGAAATGCCACCGGCCGCGCAACAGGCCGGCTGGAACGACGGGAGCAAGGATGAACTCGGCGTCTGGTGTATCGATCCAATCGACGGGACGACCAATTTCATCAACGGGCTGCCCTGCTTTGCCGTCTCCATCGCCTGGATACGAGCGGGGCGGACGCGCTTGGCGGTGACCTTCAACCCGATTACCGACGAGATGTTCTATGCCCGCGAAAGCAATGGCGCCTACCTGAACGGTCGCCGCCTGCCACTGCGTCAGGTAACCAGCGACATCCGGCGCGCCGTCGGCGGTGTCGATTTCAAACGGATCCCGAAACAACTCGCCGACCGGATTGCCGTCAGCCCACCTTTCTTCTCGCAACGCAACTTCGGCAGCTCGACGCTCGACTGGTGCAATCTGGCTGCTGGTCGCCTCGACCTCTACCTGCATGGCGGCCAGATGTTGTGGGATTACGCTGCGGGTAGCCTGATCCTGCGCGAGGCGGGCGGGCAGATGTGTACCCTGGCGGAAGACGATTACGACGCGGAGGACGTCTGGCGTCGCCCGGTTATCGCCGCGCTGAATCCGGCAGTCTTCGCCGCCTGGCGCAACTGGGTCCGGCAGAACACCTGAATGCCGCCGACGAGTTGCCAGCCGCGAGCGGGCGGGCGCAGGCACCGGCCGGCGGATCAAGACATGCAGCAAGGCGCCGCCAATCCCGGGCGGCGCCTGCACGCGCGCCAGCACCTGCGAGGCCCGCAATGACGGCACTCTGGAGCGTTCTTGCCCTCTGTATCGTGTTCGTTCTGGGGGCCGCCATTCCGCTTCTGCGTGATCGTCGTGCCGACCACACACCGCTCCCGGGAAGACCGGAAACGCTGCGCGACTGGCGTCGCCCGGCTTCCGACCAGCCCGACGAACCATCCGCCTGAGCGCATGCGGGCCCGGCATGTGGCGGACCTCGCGCATCGACTTCAGGCGGCATAGATCATCGCACTGATCGGCGCTGCCAAACGCCGGCGGCGACCACCGGCGACTCCCGCCATGGCCCGACTACGGGCAACCGCCGTCTGCGGCCCGCCCCTTGCCGCGCGCGCGCCGAGCAGACCGGCGCAGACGCTCGCGGCAGCGCTGGTTGCCGCGTTGCCGGCCGGGAACCATCGCCGCCCTGCCGCTTACTGACAGTCACCAGGCTTGGCCTGCGAGCTCGGCGACAGGAGTGGCGCCAGTCCCAAAGGCTTGTTGGCCGTAGTAGAATGTTTCGCGGTCGCCGAGAAGCTTCTCAGCCGCTTCCTTCGCCCCGGCCAAGGCCGGTCGACTCCGCATTTCCATGTCGTCCTCCTGTGACACAAACGCGAGCTGCAGGCGGCGCTCGCGCACAGCGTGCATTAGTTCACGGCTTGCCGGCGGTCACGATGATAGCCTTCGTCTCCGACGTTTGCCGTTGCCTTGCCACCGTGGAACATCGTGGGACACATGGTCAAACGCGAGAAATTCGCGAACGGCAGGCCCCGTATGCTTGCGAAAGGTCGATCGTGATTAAGGTGTTCAATCATTGGTTTCACCGGAAGACTGTTGCTCAAGTCGGCATCGATCTGGCCTTTCCGGTTGCCTGCGTACTGCTGGCTGCGCTGTGGATCGAGCACAGCCGCGAGTTCGGACTGGCCAAGGTTGCTTTCTATGCAGTGAGCTTCGCGCTTACAATGACGGCTATCAATGCGTGGTTGGGGTTTTATCAGCGCGTGCACTGCCGCACCCGGACCGAAACACAAGCACGTGCCGTCCTCTCACTCTACCTAGCCATTCCGCTTGCCTACGTCGCATTCTCAATGGTTTCGATGGCCGAAGTCGATCGTGGCTTCATGCTGCTCGCCGGCTTGTCGGCGCTCTTCGCCACCCTCGTGCACCGGGTTTATTCGGCGCACCACCGGACGGGCTCGCTGATGAGCCACCGGGTACTGGTTTTCGGCGTTGGCGAGGAGGCGGAACACGTCAGCCGCGTGCTGCGCGCATCGGACCCGGACATTCAGATCGTCGGGTTTTACCCCTGCCCTTCGGATGCCGAGCCGGCCGTTCCGCCGCGCGAGATACTGCCACGCGAGGTTTCACTGCTCGACACCGCGCATTCGCTCAAGGTGCGCGAGATCATCGTCGCCGTGCGTGAGCGGCGAGGTGGGGCACTCCCCTTGCGCGAGCTCCTGGATTGCAAGTTGTCGGGAGTCAAGGTACTGGACCTGCCCACCTACTTCGAGCGGGCGCTCGGACAGATCAGGCTTGACTCGCTACGCGTCGGCTGGTTGATCTTCGGTGACGGGTTCCGACAGAACTGGCGGCGGAACGTCGTCAAGCGCCTGTTTGACATCATTGTCGCTTCGCTGCTCCTGCTGCTCTCCCTCCCGATCATGCTGATCACCGCCATCATGGTGTTGGTCGAAGATGGTTTTCCGGTCTTCTATCGGCAGGAGCGAGTCGGTCTCGGCGGCCGTCTTTTCAAGGTGGTCAAATTCCGCAGCATGCGCAACGACGCCGAGAGCGACGGAACTCCGCGCTGGGCAACCGCCAACGACGACCGCGTCACACGGGTCGGTCGCATTATCCGCAAAGTTCGCATCGACGAGCTACCGCAGTTGTACAGCGTGCTCACCGGCGACATGAGCTTGGTAGGACCACGCCCGGAGCGTCCCTACTTCGTAGACAAGCTGACGCGCGACATTCCGTTCTACGCCGTTCGCCACAGCGTGAAGCCGGGCGTCACCGGCTGGGCGCAAGTACGCTACCACTATGGATCGACCGTTGATGATTCGATCCAGAAGCTTCAGTACGACTTGTACTATGTCAAGAACCACACTCTATTTCTTGATATAGTTGTGATCTTTCAAACAGTCGGGGTTGTACTCAGCGGCGAGGGCGCCCAATGACGAAGTCTGGCGTAAGCATGACTTATACTGACGAATGAGAATCCCGGAGGTCTGCCCGAGGTGATGGACGGAAAACTGATGGTCATGCATGCGTGGAGCTACGGACTGGCGTCGGCCGCGGCGGCGTTCCTGACGCTCTACCTTGCCTCCACCTGGCGTGCTGGTCGGCGCAGCCGGACGATGTTTGTCGCGGTCGCCATTTCTACCGTCTGGGCCGTCCTCGGACTGGCGTTTTCGCTGACTGGTCAGGCGCTTTTCCTGGCCGGCCATGTCCTGGTCGACCCTTTCCGCTTTGCCGCCTGGTACGTCTTCGTCCTCTTGCTGATCACCCCGGAAACGGCCGAGGAGCGGCGGTTTCCCGAGCGTTTCGCGTGGCTGCGCGGGCTTGCGCTACTGCTCTTCACGGTCGGCTTTGGTGCGCAGGCACTGCACCTGATGAGCGTCCAGTTGATTGTGCCGGCACAGCGCATCGTCCTCTTCTCATCGCTCGCCATGAGCGTGTTCGGACTCGTCCTCATCGAACAACTCTTCCGCAACGTCGCGCCGGAGTCACGCTGGAGCATCAAACCCTTGTGTATCGGACTCGGGGCGGTGTTCGCGTTCGATCTGTACCTCTACTCCGATGCGCTGCTATTCAACCGCATCGACCCGGAAGCTGCCAGTGTACGTGGGTTTGCCCATGCGCTCGGCCTGCCGGTGGCCGTCCTCTCGGCGACGCGCAGTCACTCTTGGAAGAGAAAACTGGTCATGTCGCGCCGCGCCGCGTTGCAGTCGGCAACCCTGGTCATCGTTGGCCTCTATCTGCTTTTCATGGCGTCGGCAGGCTACTACGTCCGCCTTTTCGGTGGCGAATGGGGACGCGCGCTGCAGGCGGCGTTCATCTTTGCCGCTCTGCTCCTTCTCGCCGCCCTGACCGTTTCTGGGTCGATGCGGGCAACGCTCAAGGTTCTGGTGGGCAAGCATTTCTTCAGCTACCGCTACGACTACCGGGAAGAATGGCTGCGCTTCACGCAGACGCTGTCGATTCAGGGCGGTTTTACCGGTCTCGGACAGCATGTCGTGCGTGGGCTGGCGGATATGGTCGAGAGCCCAGGCGGTGCCCTCTGGTTGCAGGATCCAAACGAGCGTTTCTTTGCCCAGACCGCCTGCTGGAACGTCCCCAACCTGTCGGCGACCGAGGATCAGGGAGGCCCACTCTGTCGCTTTCTCGTCGAAAGCGGCTGGGTCATCAACATGGAGGAGTATCGCTCTCTACCACGCCGCTATGACGGTCTGGCCCTTCCCTCGTGGCTGGTCGAGATGCCCGATGCCTGGCTGATCGTCCCGCTGACCGCCGGCGTCGATCTGATCGGATTCGTTGTTCTGACCACATCACGGACACGAATCGATGTGAACTGGGAAGTCAACGACTTGCTGAAGACCGCTGGCCGGCAAGCCGGTGCGTTTCTCGGTCAGATGCAGGCAAGTGAAGCGCTGCTCGAAGCGCGCAAGTTCGATTCCTTCAACCGAATGTCGGCGTTCGTCGTACACGACCTCAAGAATGTCGTCGCGCAGTTGTCACTGATGCTCAAGAATGCCGAACGCCACCGGGGAAATCCCGAGTTTCAGGAGGACATGCTGATGACCGTGCAGCACTCGGTCGAGCGCATGCGTCAGTTGATGATGCAGTTGCGCCAGGAAGCGACGCCGCTCGACGGACCACGCGGGGTCGACCTGGCGGATGTCGTTCGCCGTGTCCAGGCAGCCAAGGCCGGGCAGGGAAGAACGGTCGATCTGGCCATCGAAGACCGTCCGATCGCGCGCGGACACGAGGACAGGATCGAACGTGTCATCGGTCATCTGGTACAGAATGCGCTGGACGCCACCGACGAGAGCGGCGGCCAGGTATGGATCAGATTGGCCCGCGAAGGCGCACACGCACTCGTCGAGGTCGGCGACACCGGTCATGGAATGAGCCCGGACTTCGTCCGCGAGCGTCTCTTCAAACCCTTCCAGACGACCAAGCCAACGGGCATGGGAATAGGTGCGTACGAGAGTTTCCAGTACGTCCATGAACTCGGTGGCAGACTCACTGTAGACAGCGCCGTCAACGTCGGGACGCAGGTGGACCTGCTCCTGCCTCTGGTCGACACAGACGAGGAACTCCAGCCGCACGTATCGCCGCGAGATTCCGCATGAGCGCAGAGAAGCAACCCTACTTGCTGATCGTCGAAGATGATCGTGCTCTACAGAAGCAGCTTCGCTGGGCATTCGACCAGTACGAAACGGTGACTGCCGACGATCGCGAAAGCGCTCTCGTGCAGATGCGCCGCTATCAGCCACCGGTGATCACGATGGACCTCGGGCTCCCGCCCGACCCGGATTCGGTTTCAGAGGGCTTCAAACTGCTTGACGAGATTCTCAGCACGGCGCCCGATACCAAGATCATCGTACTCACCGGACAGAACGACCGCGCGAACGCCTTGCGGGCAGTCGCTCTGGGGGCTTACGACTTCTTCGCCAAGCCCTTCGAGGTCGAAATGCTCGGCCTCACGCTGCAACGCGCCTACCGCCTGCACGAGTTGCAGCAGGAACTGAGGCGACTGCAGGCGATGCAGCAGCCGGACTTCCTTTCCGGGCTGATTACCCGCGACCCCGACTTGTTGCGCGTTTGCCGAACCATCGAACGCGTCGCCGTGACCGACGCAACCGTCCTCCTGCTTGGCGAAAGCGGCACCGGCAAGGAGCTTCTGGCGCGTGGCGTACATGACCTGTCGCCGCGCAGCCGGGAGCGATTCATCGCCATCAATTGCGCGGCAATTCCCGACAACCTCCTGGAAAGCGAACTTTTCGGCTACGAAAAAGGCGCTTTCACCGGCGCCGCGAAGACGACCATCGGCAAGATCGAAACAGCCAACAAGGGAACCTTGATGCTCGACGAGATCGGCGATCTGCCGCACGCTCTACAGGCCAAGCTGTTGCGCTTTCTGCAGGAGCGCGTCATTGAGCGGATCGGCGGGAGACAGGAGATTCCGGTCAACGTCCGCATCGTCTGTGCGACGCACCAGGATCTGAAGTCACTGATCAACAACGGTCGCTTTCGTGAAGACCTGTACTATCGGCTGGCAGAAATCGTTGTTACCATTCCACCTTTGCGCGCGCGCTCTGGTGATGCCGTCTTGTTGGCGCACGCGTTTGTCCGCCGTTTCGCCGAGGAACAGAACCGGGGCGGCCTTTCCCTGCGCGAGGACGCTCTGCATGCGATCGAGGCGCACAAATGGCCCGGCAACGTGCGCGAGCTGGAAAACTGTATCAAGCGCGCCGTGATCATGGCCGATGGAAACCAGATAACGGCGGCAGACCTCGGCTTGACCGGCGGACCGACGAGCGAGAAGGCGGTCCTTGACCTGCGCCATGCGCGCGATGACGCCGAGCGTCGGGTGATCATCACTGCCCTGGCGCGCGCTGACGGCAATGTGGTCAAGGCGGCAGAACTGCTCGGTGTCAGCCGGCCGACGCTCTACGACATGATGCACCGGTTCGGACTGAAGTAATTTTGTGCAAGCTGTTCCCCTTAGTGGAGGTCTAATGATTACTCGTGATGCGCGGCGCAGGCTGCGCCAGACCGGCGTCTCGGCAATTCTGGCGATGCTTCTTGCGGCAGGATGCGGCGGCGATAGCCCGGAAAGCATGCTGGCATCCGCCAAGGACTTCCTGGCGAAGAACGATACCAAGGCGGCCACCATCCAGTTGAAGAATGCCTTGCAGAAGAACCCGGACCTGGCCGAAGCGCGCTTCCTGCTCGGCAAGGCGCTGCTCGACAGTGGCGATCCAACAGGCGCCGAACTGGAGTTTCGCAAGGCGCAAAGCCTCGGTCATCCGGCCGACCAAGTGATCCCGCCGCTTGCGCGTGCGATGCTCGCCCTTGGCCAGGCGGAAAAGGTCACCAAAGATCTGAGCAAGGTCGAGTTGAGCGCGCCAGCCGCCAAGGCTGACCTGCAAGCGGTCATCGGCCATGCTTATCTGGTACAGGGTAAGCCTGACCTGGCCGAAACCGCCTACAGTGCGGCACTCGCCGCGCAGCCCGATCATCCGCCTGCCGTGCTTGGCGAAGCGAGGTTGAAGGCCGGCCGCAACGACATCCAGGGCGCGCTCGCCCTTCTCGACTCTGCCCTGCAAAAGTCGCCCGCACTGTACGAAGCCTGGGTTCTGAAAGGTGATCTGCTGGGTCTGCAAGCGAACCACGATGGCGCCATGCAGGCATTTCGCAAAGCGATCGAAGCCAAACCCGACCTTCTCGTGGCACACGCACGGATTGTCGGACAGCTGCTCGCTACCGGAAATGCTGACGACGCCCGCAAGCAGGTCGAATTGATGAAGCAGGTTGCTCCCAACAACCCGCAGACGCTTTATCAGAGTGCCCTCGTCGCCTACCAGAAGAAGGAACTGACGCAAGCGCGCGAAACCATGCAGTTGATGCTCAGAGCGGTTCCCGAAAGCCCGCTTGGCCTGCAACTCGCTGGCGCGATTGAATATGAGCTGAAGGCCTTTCCACAGGCCGAGGCCTACCTGACGAAGGCATTACCGAGAACACCGGAGACCGGCATTGCCCGCCGCTTGCTCATTGCCAGCTACTTGCGGGCCGGCCAGCCGATGAAGGCGCTGTCTGTTCTGGAGCCCATACTCGACAAGATCGACAAGGATTCCAACATGCTGGCCCTCGCCGGGCAGGTCTTCATGCAGACCGGACAAATTGACAAGGCCGGCAACTACTTTGCCAAGGCGGCAGCGCTCGATCCAAACAATACCGGCAAGCGGACATCACTGGCGCTCGTCAATCTGGCCAAGGGAGACTCCGAGGGAGCATTCCGTGATCTCGAAAACCTAGCCGCAGCCGACACCGGCAACCGGGCAGACCTTGCACTGATCGCGGCTCTCGTCCAGCGGCGCGAGTTCGATGGTGCGCTCAAAGCAATCGCGGCGCTCGAGAAAAAGCAGCCCAGTCAACCATTGACGCACAATCTGCGCGGCGCAGCCTTGCTCGGCAAACGGGATACGCAGAATGCGCGCAAGAGCTTCGAGCAGGCACTGGCACTTGATCCGGCCTATTACCCGGCTGCTGCCAACCTGGCCAGCCTCGATCTGAGCGAGAAGAAGCCTGTAGATGCCCGCAAGCGCTTTGAATCGGTTCTCGCCAAGGATCCAAAGAACCTCTCGGCGCACCTGGCACTCGCCCAGTTGAGCGCCAAGACCGGCGGCACAACGGAGGAGATCACCACTCTGATACGAAAGGCGATTTCCGCCAATCCGAGTGAACCCGCCGCACGTCATGCCCTGATCGGTCACTTCCTGTCGCAGAAGGACCTGAAGAATGCGCTCTCGGCGGCTCAGGATGCCGTCGCCGCGCTCCCGACCGAGCCGCAGATCCTCGACGTCGCCGCCCGCGCACAGCAGGCGGCCGGCGACTACAACCAGGCGTCGGCGACGCTCGCCAAGCTTGCCGCGATCAAACCGGATTCGCCGGTTCCCTACCTCCGGATGGCCGAGGTCGAGGTGGCTGCAAAAAACAGGGATGCGGCAATGCAGAACCTGCAAAAGGCGTTGAAGGTAAAGCCGGACTCGCTTGAAGCACAACGCGGACTGATCATGCTCGAACTCGGCGCCAATCGAACGAAGGAGGCGTTGGCCATCGCGCACGAGGTCCAGCGGCAGAGGCCGAAAGAGGCCGTCGGTTACGTCTTCGAGGGCGATGCACAGGCCTCGAAGAAGGCGTGGCCCGAGGCGATCGCAGCCTATACCAGCGGACTGAAAGCCGTTCCCGGCTCGGCTGACTTGGCGATCAAGCTACACGCCGCACAGCGCTCCAACAACAACCTGGCCGCAGCCGACAAGTTGGCCGAAGCGTGGCTGAAAGAGCATCCTGCGGATGCCGGCTACCGGCTGTATCTGGCCGAGGACGCCAGCCTGCGCAAGGACTACGCAAGCGCCGTGAAGTACTATCGCAACGTGCTTGAGCTGCAGCCCAACGCGCCGGCCGTGCTCAACAACCTGGCCTGGGTGAGTGGTCAGATCAAGGATCCGAAAGCGCTCGAATACGCCGAAAGGGCCAACAAGCTGGCACCCGAGCAACCTGCCTTGATGGACACGCTGGCTGTTCTGCTCGTCGACAAGGGCGAGACGACGCGCGCCACCGACTTGTTCAAGAAAGCACTCGACAAGGCGCCCGACGCCCATCAGATTCGCCTGAACTACGCGCGAGCTCTGCTCAAGGCCGGCCAAAAGGGTGCGGCGAAGAGTGAACTCGACCAACTCGCGAAGCTCGGCGACAAGTTTCCTCAACAGGCCGAGGTGAGCCAGCTCCTGCAAGGGCTGTGAACCGACAAAGCGTAGCGCCGCGGGATGGCTCCACGCAAGAAGCATGAGATATTGAAAGGCAAATGATTCATGACGATAGTCGCTGTAGTGGGTCTGGGTTACGTGGGATTGCCGCTGGCCGTCGAGTTCGGCAAGACGCGTCGCACCATCGGTTTTGACCTTTCTGAAAGCAAGGTTTCGTGCTACCGCCGCAAGTTCGATCCGACTGGCGAAGTCAGCAGTGCCGATCTTACGGCGGCAACCCAGCTCGAGGTCGGGACCGACCCGCAGGCGCTGGCGGAAGCCGATTTTGTCATCGTCGCCGTGCCGACGCCGGTAGACCAGGCGCACCAGCCTGACTTCACGCCGCTCGCCAGTTCGTCCGAAGCCGTCGGCCGGAACCTCAAAAGAGGGGCAACGGTCGTTTTCGAGTCGACCGTCTACCCGGGGGCAACCGAGGAGATCTGCATTCCGATCATCGAGAAGTTTTCTGGAATGAAGTGGAAGCAGGATTTCTTCGTCGGCTACTCGCCGGAAAGGATCAACCCGGGAGACAAGGAGCGGACGCTGACGAAGATCGTCAAGGTGGTTTCGGGGGACACCCCGGAAACGCTCGAACGAGTCCGCGCAATGTACGCCAGCGTCATCACAGCGGGCGTCTATTCGGCCTCAAGCATCAAAGTTGCCGAAGCGGCCAAGGTGATCGAGAACACTCAGCGCGATCTGAACATTGCGTTGATGAACGAACTGGCGATCATCTTCGATCGCATCGGCATTGACACGCTGGAGGTCCTGGAAGCAGCCGGCAGCAAATGGAACTTCCTGCCCTTCCGGCCGGGACTGGTCGGTGGCCACTGCATCGGAGTCGACCCTTACTATCTGACGCACAAGGCCGAGATGCTGGGCTATCACCCGGAGGTCATCAACGCCGGCCGCCGGATCAATGACGGAATGGGCAAGTTCATTGCGGAACGTACCGTCAAGCAGATGATTCGCAACGGCTGGCAGGTCAAGAACGCACCGATCATCGTGCTCGGGCTGACCTTCAAGGAAGACTGTCCCGACCTGCGCAATTCGCGGGTGATCGACGTGATCCGTGAGTTGGAGTCGTACGGCGCCCAGGTCGTCGTACACGAGCCGGTGGCTGATCCTGACGAAGCGCGCCATGAGTACGGCGTAGAACTCGTTGCCTGGGATCAATTGCCCAAGGCAGCAGCGATCGTCGCGGCCGTTGCCCATCGCCAGTTCAAGGAGCGTCCAGTGGCCGATTTTGCCGACAAGCTGCAAGCGAACGGTGTTCTCACCGACGTCAAGAGCATGTTCGATGAAGCGCAGCTCGTCGCCCACGGCATCAGTGTCTGGCGCCTCTAGGACGGCACCAGGCGCTGCTCACCTTTGGCGAAAATTCACCCGCTCGCTGCTTGGCCGTCTCCATGAAGCTTCCCGTTCACTCGTTTTCAACGGCACGCCGCACCCTGCTTGTCGGCGCCATCGCGCTTGCCGCGACGCTGCCCGTCGCGGCTGCTGACGCTGTCCGCAGCGAGGCGGAAGCCGAGCGTCTCGCCGCCCTGCGCAAGGAAGCGCAAAGCTATGAGCACGGCGAAGGCGTGCCCAAGGACTATGCACGAGCGGCCAGACTCTATTGCGACGGCGCCCGCCTGGGGGACGCCGAAGCGCAGTTCAATCTCGGCTGGATGTACGCCAACGGGCGCGGCGTCGAGCGTGACGATGCGCGCGCTGCCTATTTCTTTGCCCTCGCAGCCAAGCAGGGACATCAACACGCCGAGCGGATGAGCCGTTTCGTCGGCAGCCCGGCAACCACTACCCCCGAGTGCATGCGGCCACCGGAGATGCCCGAGATCCCGACTGAACCGGTGCTGCCAAGCAGCGAGGCACAGAAAAAGGTCATCAGCCTGGTCAACCAGTTGGCACCCGAATACGGAGTCAGTCCGCGTCTCGCTTTGGCGGTGATCCAGACCGAATCAAACTTCAACACGCAGGCCTTGTCGAACAAGAACGCGCAAGGCCTGATGCAACTGATTCCCGATACCTCGGCGCGCTTCAACGTGAAGAAGCCCTTCGACCCGGAGCAGAACCTGCGCGGCGGGCTGGCCTACCTGCGTTGGCTGCTGGCCTATTTTGAAGGCGACGTCAGCCTCGTAGCAGCCGCCTACAATGCCGGCGAGGGCGCGGTGAACCGTTACCGTGGCGTGCCGCCATATGCCGAAACGCGTGGCTACGTCAAGCGCATCATCAGCCTTTTCCGGCGCGACGACCACCCCTACGACGCCAGGATTACCAACCCGTCACCAGAACTGCCGCGCATCCGCCTGCTCAAGGGCTCTTGAACCTGCGAACCGCGGCGACCTGGCAAGCCCCGTGCAGAGATTTGGCACCTTCGCCGGCGGCATGGCGTGTGAGCCGATACGCACCCCTTTGAGGATCAGCATGCACCTGCCAACCATCACCCGGCCGGTAGTGAGCCGGCGGCCACCGGAAAGCCCGCGACAACCGGCGATGCCCCGACCAGCCAGGCTGACGCTGATTGAATTCGGCGAGCGATCGCCGCAGCGAGGGCTGCAACGCTTGCTGGGCTTCGCTTGCTGCTTGATCCTCGTCCTCTCCCGATTCGCCCTGGCCGACGCCGATCTGCCACAGATCATCGAACGCAACAAGCCGTCCATCGTCGCCGTCGGCACGTATCAGGCAACGCGCAGCCCGCAGTTTGTCATGCGCGGCACGGGCTTCGTGGTCGGCGACGGCAGGCATGTCGCGACCAACGCGCACGTCGTGGCCGAAATGGCCGATATTGCAGCCGGGCAAAGCCTGGCCATCGTCGCGCCGAATGCAGCGCGCGTGCCACAACAGCGAGCTGCACGCGTCGCCGTGATCGACCAGGCGCACGACCTGGCCCTTTTGCGAATCGACGGCAGCCCACTTCCAGCGCTCGAACTGCACAGCTCGGGTCCGGTGCGTGAAGGCCAGGCAATCGCCTTTACCGGCTTTCCGATCGGCGGGGTGCTCGGCCTGTCGCCCGTCACACATCGCGGAATCATCTCATCGATCACGCCTATTGCCATTCCTGGAGGCAACGCGGGGCAACTCAACGCCAAGCTTGTCCGCCAGATCAGGGATGGGAGCTTCGACGTCTATCAGCTTGACGCAACCGCCTACCCGGGGAACAGCGGCGGCCCACTCTACGAGCTCAGCCGCGGCGAGGTGATCGGCATCATCAACATGGTGTTCATCAAGGAGCGAAAAGAATCGACCCTGAGCAAGCCGTCCGGAATAAGCTTTGCCATTCCGGTACACTTCCTGCGTGAGTTGCTGCGCCAGGCGGGCAACTGAAGTGCAGGCGAGTGTCGGCGGCATTCGCGCGTCTCCCCGACGAGCGACGCGCCGACCGAGCGCATGATTTCCCGCGGCTTGCCTTGGCGGGCAGTCGCGCGCGCCCGCATCTGGTAGCATGCCGGGTGACTTCGACGGACTACAGAACACCACTTTGCTGGCCGACATCTTTTCTGCCGACGGCCCGCTCGCAGCGGGCATCCCCGGCTACCGCCTGCGCAGCCAGCAGATCGAGTTGGCCGAGTGCATCGCTGCGGCGATCGCCGAACACCGCGTGCTGGTAGCCGAAGCTGGAACGGGAACCGGCAAGACTTACGCCTACCTCGTCCCAGCCTTCCTTTCCAGCGGCAAGGTGATCATTTCGACCGGCACCAAGAACCTGCAGGATCAACTCTACGCACGTGACATCCCGACCATCCGCCGGGCGCTGGCGTCGCCGGCCAAGGTAGCGCTGCTAAAAGGCCGCGCCAACTACGTCTGCCACTACCACCTGGCGCGCGCCCTGGCCGACGGTCGCTTCCTTTCGCGCGAAGACGCTGCACATGCGCAAAGCGTCGCCCGTTTCGCCAAACGAACGGTTTCCGGCGACAAGGCGGAATGCCCGGACGTCCCCGAGAACGCCGGCGTATGGGGAATGCTGACCTCGACCCGCGACAACTGCCTCGGGCAGGAGTGCCCCAATCACCAGGAGTGCTTCGTCCTCGCCGCCCGCCGCGAGGCGATGGCGGCCGATCTGGTGGTGGTCAACCATCACCTCTTTTTCGCCGACGTGATGTTGCGCGACGAGGGTTCGGCCGAACTCCTGCCGGCCTGCAATACGGTGATCTTCGATGAAGCGCACCAGCTGCCGGAGGTCGCCAGCCTGTTCTTCGGCGAAAGTGTGTCGACGGCGCAGCTCCTCGATCTGGTGCGCGACACCAGGCTCGAGGTCGCGGCCGCTGCGCGTGACTGCCTCGATCTCCCCGCGCTCTGCACCAGCCTCGACAAGCTCGCCAAGGACTGGCGTCTGAGCCTGCCGGTCGAGCCGGCACGACATGCGTTGGCCCAGCTTGCCGGCCGCCCGGCATTCGCCGCGGCGCTTGCCGCCACATTGGAGGCACTGGAGTCGCTGACGCGTGTGCTAGCCACTCAGGCCGAGCGTAGCGAGGGGCTGATGAATTGCTCGCACCGCGCCGCCGACCTGCTCGTTCGCCTACGCAACTGGCAGGCGGGCGACGGCAGCGACAAGGTGCGCTGGGCAGAAACCTATGCGCACGCGCTGCAGCTCAATGCGACACCGCTGATCATCGCCGACATCATGCAGAAGCAGATGAGCGGACGGCCGCGGGCCTGGGTGTTCACTTCGGCTACGCTCGCCGTACAAAGTGATTTCACCCATTACTGCAGCGAAATGGGCTTGGTCGATGCGCAATCAGCGCGTTGGGAAAGCCCTTTCGACTACCCGCGACAAGCCCTGCTCTACGCACCGACGAATATTCCCGAACCAAACACCGCCGACTACTCTGCGGCCGTCGTTCGCGCGGCATTTCCGCTCGTCGAAGCGAGCCAGGGGCGAGCCTTCTTCCTATGCACCTCGCTGCGGGCCATGCGCCTGGTACACGAGTTGCTGCTCGCCGAGCTGAGTCGCGCCGGGCTCGACCTGCCCTTGCTGCTGCAGGGCGAACAGAGCAAGAACGACTTGCTGGAGCGTTTCCGCCGTCTCGGCAATGCGATCCTGATCGGCAGCCAGAGTTTCTGGGAAGGCGTAGACGTGCGTGGCCAGGCGCTCTCACTGGTGGTCATCGACAAGCTTCCCTTCGCGCCGCCGGACGATCCGGTTCTCTCGGCGCGTATCGACAAGCTTCGGCGTGAGGGGCGCAATCCCTTCCTGGAGTACCAGCTGCCGCGCACAGTGATCAACGTCAAGCAGGGCGCAGGCCGGCTGATACGTGACGAAACCGACCGCGGCGTGTTGATGATTTGTGATCCCCGGATGATCGGCAAGCATTACGGCAAACGCATCTGGCGCAGCCTGCCACCGATGCGCAGGACGCGCGATTTGGCTGAAGCCGTCGCTTTCTTTACCGGCCAGGAAGCACAGTGAAGCGTTTGGACGAGGAAATCTGCCCAGGATGGGGCCTGGCGCACCCGGCGGACGGCCCGGCCAGACCCGCAATCGCACGGCCAGGCCAGCGCCGTGTCGGCGCCGAGCCCGATTTCCTGCGACTTGCGCGGGCAACCGGCCAGCACGCACTGCGCACAGACCCGCGCTACGCGGCGCGCGCCAACCTCTTTGCTGACAGCACGGTGCAGGCCAGCAGCGAATACCTCAGACTGATGGCGCGCACAGTCGCTGCCGTCGAGCGCGTCGCAGCGCTGCCGGCGTTTCGCCAGCGCGTCCTGCAGCATGCCGCGCCGATTGCACAGCATCCGCCGCGTTGTGCTGGAGTGTTCCTTGGTTACGACTTTCATCTGACGACCAGCGGCCCCCGGCTGATCGAAATCAACACGAACGCCGGCGGACCGCTGCTCAACACGCGTTTGCTCGCCAGCCAAGCGTCCGACCAATGCCCGTCTGCCACGGCGCGTGCCGCGGCGGCCTGCATCGAAGCCGATTTCGTGGCCATGTTCCACGACGAATGGCGACTTGCGCTGGGTGCCGGCGAAGCGCGCCCACTCAGTCGCATCGCCATCATCGACCGAGAGCCCGCCAACCAGTATCTGGCGCCGGAGTTCGAACTGTTCCGGCAGGCATTCGAGGCGCAAGGCATCGCTGCGCTCATTGCCGATCCACGCGAGTTGTCTTTCGACGGGCTACGCCTGAACTGCCGCGGCCAGGCCATCGACCTGGTCTACAATCGGCTGACCGACTTCGCCCTGGACGAGCCGCAGCATGCTGCGCTGCGTACGGCCTATCTGGCCAATGCCGTCGTCCTCACGCCGCATCCGCAAAACCATGCCCTGTATGCCGACAAACGGAACCTCGTAGCACTCGCCGACAGCGCCTGGCTGGAACGAATCGGCGTCGACGACGACGATCGCGAGATCCTGGCGGCAAGCATTCCACCGACCGTAGCGGTCCTGACGGGTAACGCGGAAGCCTTTTGGCACAGCCGTCGGCAGTGGTTCTTCAAACCGGCTGCCGGCTTTGGCAGCAAGGCGGCGTATCGCGGCGACAAGCTGACGCGCCGTATTTTCGCCGAAATCGCCGCGCACGGTGGCTACGTCGCACAGCAGGTCGTTGCTCCACCCGAACGCCCGGTGGTCGTCGACGGCGTGACCGAGCATTTCAGGATCGATCTGCGCAACTACGCGTATCAGGGGCGCGTCCAGCTCGTTGCGGCACGCCTCTATCGCGGGCAGACGACCAACTTCCGGACGCCGGGTGGCGGCTTTGCTGCCGTTTTTCCGCTTGCCGGACCAGACGGGAAAGACAGCCGCACATGAAGCTTTTCGGCATCGCCGGCTACTCAGGCTCGGGCAAGACGAGCCTGATTGAAAACATCTTGCCGCTGCTGACCGCGCAAGGACTGCGCGTTTCGGTGCTCAAGCATACCCACCACGACTTCGACATCGACCGACCCGGCAAAGACTCGTACCGTCACCGCCAGGCCGGCGCACACGAGGTCCTGCTGGCGAGCAGCGCGCGCTGGGTCCTGTTGAAAGAACTGCGGAGTGCAGCCGAGCCGACGCTGAGCGACTACGTCGAGCGATTCGCGCCATGCGATCTCGTCCTCGTCGAAGGTTTCAAGAAGGAGGCCATCGCCAGGCTGGAAGTTCATCGGCCGGCGACGGGTCAACCGCCCTTGTGGCCCGACGACCCACAGATCGTCGCGGTCGCCTCCGACCGCCCACCCCCGGATAACCTGCGGCCCGGAGTCGCCTGGCTGGATGTCAACGACGCACCGGCGATCGCCCGCTACATTCTCGCCCGCGCCACGCCGCTGGCGGTGGCAGGCGCCATCGACTGAGATGAGAGCGTAGAAGCGAGCAAGGAAGAAACGATAGATGCTGAGAATTCTCTATTTTGCCGGGCTGCGCGAGCAGCTTGCGACGAATCAGGAAGATCTGCCCCTGCCAACCGGGGTGCACGATGTCGCCGGTCTGCTTGCCTTCCTTGCCGCGCGCGGCGGTGACTGGCAACACCTGCAGCGCACCAGGAACCTGCGCTGCGCGGTAAACCAGGAGATGGCAAGCTTCGATTGTCCATTGCGCGGCGATGAGGAACTTGCCTTCTTCCCCCCGGTAACCGGAGGCTGAAATGCAAGTTCGCGTGCAGGAAAGTGATTTTGAGGTGGCCACAGAACTCGCGGCAATTTGCCGCAACCGGCCGCAGATTGGTGCCGTCGCCTGTTTCGTCGGTCTTGTACGAGACATCAGCGAGCACAGCGAAGTCCGTGAACTGACCCTCGAACACTACCCCGGAATGACCGAAAAGGCGCTCCAGGCGATTGTCGACCAAGCGGCGCAACGCTGGCCGATCATCGACGCGCGGGTCGTGCACCGCGTCGGCCGGCTGCAACCCTGCGATCAGATCGTCCTCGTCGCCGTCGCCAGCGAGCATCGCGGCGACGCTTTCGCCGCCTGCGAGTTCATCATCGATTACCTGAAGACGCACGCCCCATTCTGGAAACGTGAGCTCACGCCGAGCGGCACGCGCTGGGTTGAAGCGCGCCAGGCCGACGAGCAGGCGAGCGAGCGCTGGCGACGCTGAGCGAGCCATCAGCGAGTCGTTGACTTGGCGCAGAACGTCCCCATTTCTGCTCCATCTCACCGACTTCCTGCAAGGACAAAACGATGCGTTTCGACAAGCTGACGAGCAAATTCCAGCAAGCCCTGGCCGACGCCCAAAGCCTGGCCATCGGGCACGACAACCAGATAATCGAGCCGCAGCACCTGCTGCTCGCCTTACTGCAACAGGACGATGCGACGACCGCTTCGTTGCTGGCGCGCGCCGGGGTCAATGTGCCGCCGCTGCGAGCGGCGCTGAGCCAGGCTGTTGGCCGGCTGCCGAAAGTCCAGGGACATGGCGGCGAAGTTCAGATCGGTCGCGATCTGAGCAATCTGCTCAACCTGACCGAGCGCGAAGCCCAGAAGAGGGGCGATCAATTCATCGCCTCCGAGCTCTTCCTGCTCGCGCTGTGCGACGACAAGGGCGAGTGCGCTCGCCTGGCGAAACAGCACGGGCTGGTCAGGCAGTCGCTCGAGCAGGCGATCAGCGCAGTGCGCAGCGGACAGACCGTCGACAACCAGGAGGCCGAAGCGCAGCGCCAGTCGCTCAGCAAGTACTGCATCGACCTCACCGAGCGTGCACGCCTGGGCAAGCTCGACCCGGTCATCGGGCGCGACGACGAAATTCGGCGCACCATCCAGATTCTGCAGCGGCGAACGAAGAACAACCCGGTTCTGATCGGCGAACCGGGAGTGGGCAAGACGGCGATCGTCGAAGGTCTGGCGCAGCGTATCGTCAATGGTGAAGTCCCTGAAACGCTGAAAGGCAAGAAGGTGCTCAGCCTCGACATGGCGGCACTGCTCGCCGGCGCCAAGTATCGCGGCGAGTTCGAAGAGCGGCTGAAAGCCGTGCTCAAGGAAATCGCCCAGGACGAAGGCCGGATCATCGTCTTCATCGACGAACTGCACACCATGGTCGGCGCCGGCAAGGCGGAGGGCGCGATCGACGCCGGCAACATGCTGAAGCCGGCGCTGGCGCGCGGTGATCTGCATTGCGTCGGCGCAACGACGCTCGACGAGTACCGCAAGTACATCGAAAAGGACGCGGCGCTCGAGCGGCGTTTCCAGAAGGTCCTGGTCGACGAACCGACGGTCGAATCGACGATCGCCATCCTGCGCGGTCTGCGCGAGAAGTACGAGCTGCACCACGGGGTCGACATCACCGATCCGGCGATCGTCGCCGCGGCCGAACTATCGCAGCGTTACATCACCGACCGCTTCCTGCCCGACAAAGCGATCGATCTGATCGACGAAGCGGCAGCGCGGATCAAGATGGAGATCGATTCCAAACCAGAGGCGATGGACAGGCTCGACCGGCGAATGATCCAGCTCAAGATCGAGCGCGAAGCAGTGCGCAAGGAGCGCGACGAAGCATCGAAGAAGCGCATGCACCTGATCGAGGAAGAACTGGTCAAGCTCGAGCGCGAATACAGCGACCTGGACGAAATCTGGAAGGCGGAAAAGGCGCAGGTCCAGGGCAGCACGCAGATCAAGGAGGAAATCGACAAGCTCAAGCTGGAGCTTGCCCAACTGCAGCGCGACAACAAGTGGGACAAGGTGGCGGAGATCCAGTACGGCCGCCTGCCGCAGCTCGAAGCGCAACTGAGCGCCGCCGAAAAGCCGGACAGTGGGCAGCGGCCGAACCGTCTCCTGCGTACCGAGGTCGGGACCGAGGAAGTCGCCGAAGTCGTCTCGCGTGCCACCGGGATTCCGGTCGCCAAGATGATGCAGGGCGAGCGTGAGAAGCTCCTGCAGATGGAGGAGCGAATCCACCAGCGGGTCGTCGGACAGGACGAAGCGGTGCGCCTGGTGGCCAACGCGATTCGTCGTTCGCGCGCCGGGCTGGCCGATCCGAACCGACCGTACGGATCTTTCCTCTTTCTCGGACCGACCGGCGTCGGCAAGACCGAACTGTGCAAGGCGCTCGCCGCCTTCCTGTTCGACTCGGACGAACACATGATCCGCGTCGACATGAGCGAGTTCATGGAAAAGCACTCGGTGTCGCGCCTGATCGGCGCACCACCGGGCTATGTCGGTTACGAAGAAGGCGGCTACCTGACCGAAGCGGTGCGCCGCAAGCCCTACTCCGTCGTTCTCCTCGACGAGGTGGAAAAGGCGCACCAGGATGTCTTCAACGTCCTGCTCCAGGTGCTCGACGATGGCCGCATGACCGACGGTCACGGACGGACGGTCGACTTCAAGAACACGGTCATCGTGATGACCTCGAACCTTGGCAGCCAGATGATCCAGCAGATGGCCGGTGACGACTACCAGCTCGTCAAGCTGGCGGTAATGGGCGAGGTGAAGACCAGTTTCAGACCTGAGTTCATCAATCGGATCGACGAAGTGATCGTCTTCCATGCGCTCGACGAGCAGCACATCCGTTCGATCGCTACCATCCAGCTCGCTTACCTGAAGCGGCGTCTGGCCCAGCTCGACCTGTCGCTCGAAATCAGCGACAGCGCTTTGGCCGAAGTCGCGAGCGCCGGTTTCGATCCGGTCTATGGCGCGCGCCCATTGAAGCGAGCGATCCAGGCGCAGATCGAAGACCCCTTGGCGCGCGCAATCCTCGAAGGGCGCTTCGCCGCCGGCGAAACGATACGCATTGCCAGCACCGGCGGCATCATGCGCTTCGAGAAAGCCTGACCCGGGCCGCGCCAGGCTCACCAAACAGTGGGTATAATCAGCCTCGGCGCGGCTGGCACAACGCGCCGCCAATTATTCTCCGGGAGCAGTTGACATGGCCTTGTACGAGTCTGAACACACCAGGTTCATCCGCGAAATGATGCAGAAACACCCCGAATGGCAGGAAGACCAGCGCCGCGGACGAGCCATCTGGTGGGACAGAAAGATTGCAGCACACGACGAGAAGACGCGCCGGGACGCGGTCGAACCGCATCGACCGTATCCCTATGACGTGAATTTCGTGCCTAAACCGTAGGCTTGGGCGCTAGTTATTCAGCGGCTTGACGACCCGTTTGACCGCCGGGTCGTCAGGATGCGGGTGAATCGAAAAGCCGAGCTTGGTCATCAGGCTGAACATCTTGGTGTTCATCGAGAGGACGTCACCGACCACCGTCCGGTAGCCTTTCTGGCGCGCGCAATCGATCAGGGCGCTCATCAGTTTGCGGCCAACGCCGTGCTTCTGCCATTCGTCTGCCACCGCCAAGGCGAATTCGACTGATTCGCCGTCCGGATTGGTGACATAGCGCGAGACGCCAATCTGCACTTCCTTGCCATCGGCGTCGAGAATGGTCGCCACCAGCGCCATTTCGCGGTCGTAATCGATCTGCGTGAAACGCACGAGCATCGCCTGCGTCAACTCGCGGATCGTATCCATGAAGCGATAGTACTTGCTCTCCTCGGACAGACCGATGACGAACTGCTGTTCGCGCTCGGCGTCCTCCGGGCGAATCGGACGAATGGTCACCACGCGACCGTCGGGCAGTTCCCAATCCTGAATCAGATGAATCGGATAGGGGTGAATCGCCATATGCGAGTAGCGATCACCCGACGACGCGGCATAATCGATGATGATCCGGGCATCGGCGGCGATCGCCCCGTTTTCATCGACGATCAGCGGATTCAAGTCGAGTTCCTGCAGCCAGGGAAGCTCGCAGATCATCTGCGAAACGTGCAGCAGCACCTCGATGAGCGCGTCGAGGTTGACCGGCGGCATGTTGCGGAACTCGCCGAGCAGTTTCGAAGCGCGCGTGGAAGCGATCAGGTCACGCGCCAGGAAGCGGTTGAGCGGCGGTAGCGCAACCGCCCGGTCGCTGAACACCTCGACCTCGGTTCCGCCGGCGCCAAAGGTGATGATCGGACCGAAGATGGGATCGCGCGAGACGCCGATCATCAACTCGCGGCCGTGCGAGCGGGCAAGATAAGGTTCGATCGACAGACCGTTGATGCGCACCGTCGGATGCCGCTTCTTCACCGTCTCGATGATGTCGTGGTAGGCGTTGCGTACTGCCGGCGCATTTGGAATGTTCAGGCGAACACCACCAACCTCGCTCTTATGCACGATGTCGGGCGAATCGATCTTCATCGCGATCGGAAAACCGATCTGCTCGGCGAGCAGCAGCGCCTCGGTCGGCGTATGCGCGACCATCGTCTGCGCAACGGGAATCCGGAAAGCACGCAGAATCGCCTTCGACTCCATCTCCGAGAGCAGCTTGCGGCGCTCGTGCAGCACCGCTTCGATCAGCATCTTGGCGCCTTCGGTCTCCGGGCGGGAATGCTTCGACGACGGCGACGGCGTCTGCAGCAGCAGCTTCTGGTTCCAGTAGTAGGTCGAGATGTGGTAGTACAGCTCGACGGCCGTCTCCGGCATGCGGAATGCGGGAATGCCGGCATCCTCGAGCATCGTACGCGCTTGATGGACCTGCTCCTCGCCCATCCAGCAGGTCAGGATGGGCTTCGCAGTCAACAGGTCGACGTCGATCACCGCCTTGGCGACTTCGACCGGCTCGGTCATCGCCTGCGGCGCCAACATGACGAGAACGCCGTCGACGGCTGCATCCTCGGCGACCGCCAGGATTGCATCGTGGTAACGTTTTGGCGTCGCATCACCTTCAATGTCGACCGGGTTGCGCTGCGACCAGGTCGCCGGCATCGCCGCATTGAGCGCCTGAATCGTGCTCGCCGACAGTTCTGCGAGTGGAATGTCGAGGTCACCCGCCCGGTCGGCCGCCATCGCCCCCGGCCCGCCGCCGTTGGTGACGATCGCCAGGCGCTTGCCCTGTGGCCGGAACTTGGACGCCAGCGCCTTGGCAGCGTAGAACAACTGGCCGATGTTCTTCACCCGCACCACACCGGCACGCCGCACGGCGGCCTCGAAGACCACGTCCGAACCGGCCGCCATCCCCGAATGCGTCTCGACGGCGGCCAGGCCCCCGGCGTGCCGACCGGCCTTGAGGAGAACGATCGGCTTGATCCGTGCCGCCGAGCGCAGCGCACTCATGAAGCGGCGTGCATCGCGAATACCCTCGACGTAAAGCAGGATGTAGTGCGTCAGGTTGTCGTAGATCAGATAATCGAGAATCTCGCCGAAATCGACGTCGGCCGTACCGCCCAGCGAAATGACGCTGGAAAAACCGACGCGGTTGCTGCTCGCCCAATCGAGGACGGCCGAGCAGATCGCGCCGGATTGCGAAACCAGCGCCAGATTGCCGACGTTGGCGCGCACCCGGGCAAAGGTCGCGTTCAGCCCGAGACTGGGGCGAATGATCCCCAGGCAGTTGGGCCCGAGCAGACGCACGCCGTAGCTGCTGCGCGCAATCTCCATCATCTTGCGTTCGAGCGCCGCGCCCGCGTGGCCGGCCTCGGCAAAACCCGAGGTGATCACGATCACGTTCTTGACGCCGCTGCGCCCGCATTGTTCGATGATCCGCGGCACCGTCTGCGGCCGGGTGACGACGATCGCCAGCTCAACGCGTGCGCTGATCTCCTCGATCGACCGGTACGCTTGCGCGTCGAGAATCTTCTCGTGCGCCGGGTTGATCGGGTACAAACGCCCCTTGTAGCCTGATTCAAGTATGTTCTTGAAAAGGACGTTGCCGACCGAGTTCTCTTGCTCGGAGGCGCCGATGACGGCGACCGATTTCGGTTCAAACAG
>NZ_JAVMKF010000023.1:0-50957 GCF_031732815.1 Accumulibacter sp.
ACGGCACAGCCTACATGGTGATGCCGTTCTACGAAGGGATCACGCTCAAGCAGGCTTTGCAGAAGATGCCGCAAGCACCGAGCGAAGACTGGCTGCGCGCGATCATCAATCCGCTGCTCGACGCACTCGAAGTCATTCACCGCGACAATTGCTTCCACCGCGACATCGCCCCGGACAATATCCTGCTGCTTGCCGACGGCCGTCCGCTGTTGCTGGATTTCGGCGCAGCGCGGCGGGTCATCAGTGACCGCACGCAAGCGCTGACAGTCATTCTGAAGCCGGGCTACGCGCCGCTCGAACAGTACGCCGAAGTACCGCAGGTCAAACAGGGCGCCTGGACCGACATCTACGCGATGGCGGCCGTCGTCTACAACGCGATCACCGGGCGGCCGCCGATGCCCTCGGTCGCCCGTTCGATGAACGATACGATGCCGCCGCTGAGCAAGGTGGCGGCCGGTCGCTACAGTGCCGGCTTCCTCGCCGCGATCGACCGCGCACTGGCCGTCAAGCCGGGCGATCGCCCGCAGACGATCGGCGAATGGCGAACGCTCCTGGGGCAGAAGGATGCCGCAGCGACGCCTGCCCAGCCCTCGCCGCCAACCCCGGAAGCCGGCCGGGAAGCCACGCCGGCAACCGCGAAGAAGCCGACAGCACTGCTTGCCGGCTTGGCAGGCGCTGCGCTGCTGGTCAGCGCGGGGGCGTACTACGCGCTGCGCCCGCATTCGTCGACGCCAGTCGCCCCAACCCCGTCGCCGGTCGCGCCTACGCCAGCCGCCTCGGCGACGGCGGCTCAGCCAGCGACCAGTCCGGCCGGCAGCTCACCGACGCGCGCCGACGAGCCGACACCGTCTGAGCCGACGAAAGTGGCGACGGCAGGCGGCCAGGGCGTCACTGAGAAGGAACTGGTCGATCTGCTGCTGGGCAAGAACGGCGCTGCCGGACGTGGCGGCAAAGCCTTTGATCCGGTCGACATGCTGGAAGAGATTCACCGGCAGCGCGATGCCGAGCACCTGGTCACCGTTCTGCCCGAAAAGGCGAAGGTGAGGATCGGTCAGGACAAGCTGCGCTTCCGGGTGACTTCGCTCAAACCCGGTTACCTTTACATCCTGATGGTGGGAACCGATCGCAGTCACTTCAATCTGCTCTTCCCGAACGCGATCGATGCCGACAACGCGATCGCCGGCGACGGTGAGCTCAACCTGCCTCGTTCGGGCTGGGCAATGACCGCTGCCGGACCCGCCGGGACCAACCGTTTCGTCGCCTTCGTCTCGGAGAACCGACGCGACTTCACCGCCGCCGGACTGAAGAAGATCGATCCGTTTGCCGAGTTTCCGCTCAAACAGGCGGCCAAGATCGCCGCCGAGGCTCCGCCCGGCGCGGGCAATCCGTTTGCCGGCAAGGTGATCTGTCCCACCAGCCAGAAGTGCTCGTCGCGCTACGGCGCTGCCGTCTTCACCATCGAAGAAATCGACTGACCCGCCCGCGCGCGCCGTACCGGGTGCGTGCGCTAATTATCCAGGCGCTTGATGGTTACGCGGCGGTTTTCCGGTGCTTCCGGACGCGCCGGGTTGAGCAGTTGCGTCGGCCCCTTGCCGACCGGCGTCAGGCGGCCGCGCTGGATCTGGTGATTCTCGGCGAGATAACCGACGACGCTTTCGGCACGCGACTGCGACAGGCGCATGTTGTACGCCTCGCCACCGCGCGGATCGGAGTGCCCTTCGATGGCAAAGCGGTAGGAAGACAATTTTTCCGAACTCAAGGCGCGACCGACGACGTCCAGCGACTGCTTGCCGGCCGGCGTCAGGCCGGCCGAGTTCGTCTCGAAGGTGATCAACAGGGAAGCTGCTGCCGGTTTGGCCGACGCTTGCGCACTCTCCTCGCGCGTCACGTTGATCGACCGCGTCCGCCGCTTGACGGGGGCTCCCGCTTCCTCCGGAGCGAGCAGTTCGACGAGTGCCTTTTCATTGATCTCGTCCGGCTTCAGCAGACGTTCGGTCTGTCCAAGTGCGACCACCGGCAACAGCGTGCCCAGCGCCAAAGCGAGAACTTCACGGTATTTCATCTCCATTCCTCCCAGTGCAAACCACTCGATACACGTTCCGACCGCGGCCAACCCACTTCAGTTTCAACGCCCGCACCAGAGTTGGCACGCTTGCCTTGAGGCGGTCGGCCGGCCGGCCAAGGAAGTGCCAAGCATACGCTGTTCGCCAGTCTCGGGGGAGAGAAAATCTCGCGCTTGGCGCGCCTGGCGCCGATCTGGCGTCAGCGCCCCTCGCCGACGAGAACGAACGGCGCCCAATACACCGGATGGTGATAGCGCTCGTCGTTCATCACCTGCACGATCGCTTTCTGCAGCGCCCTGATCCTGCCCTGTTGCGGCTCGGCCGCCAGCGCGCGGAAAGCGCCGGTGGTGATCAGGACGGTAGACTCGGAGACGACCGCCCAGTGCGAGACGAGCAGATTGCGCGCACCGGCGTGAAAGAATGACTTGGCGAGGCCGGAGAGCCCTTCTGCCCCTGGCGCACCGTCAGCCGCCGCCGTATTGCACGCTGAAAGCAGAACCCAATCGGCGTTCAGCCGCAGGCTGGCGATTTCGTTGGCCGACAGCAAACCATCGTCGAGCTCGCTGGCCACTTCTGGCGGGGTCATCACCAGCGCCGGCTCGCCGAAGTCCACGAAGTCGCTGGCCATCGCCCCATGCGTCGCGAAGAGGACGTTTCGATAAGGCAACAGATCGATGCCTTTTACCTTGCTTTCGCGGGTTTCCTCGCGCAGGAAGATGCGCCCGCCGCCCAGCGCGGCAGCCACTGCCCGCGCTTCGTCGGCGGTTTCCGGCAAGGGCGCCAGTGCCCGTATCCTGGCCGGGTCGGCGACGCGACGCTCTCCCCACAGGCCGCGGTTGAGCGGTCGGCGGGTGGCGCGCGTCGCCCCTGGGCCGGGTGCTCCGAGCGCCGGGTCGGCAAACGCCAGCAAGGGCTCGGGCGCTGGAGCGGGTACGCTCTGTGTACGGGCAAGCGCCAGCGCGCTGACCGAAGGCAGGGTAGCCAAGGCGTGCTGTCGCCCGACCCAGGGCAGGTGCAACCAGTCGGCGTGGCTGCGCGCTGGCGGACTGGGCGTTTTCAGCAGCAAGCTGAGCGGCAGGCTTTCCAGCGGGCCGTCCGGCAGGACGAACCAGGTGCTCTTCTCGGCCAGAACGTCGGCGGCGGGCGCGATGATCTGCTGGTAGAGTTGACTCGCCTCCGCGAAGGCAAAGGTTGCCTGTTCGTCGCTTTCCGGGTCGACCGTGGACCGAATGCGGCGAACCAGACCGTCGAGGCCCGACCGACCGATCGGCAAAGCGAGAAAGCGCAGCTCGCTGCGCGTCGCGACGACGAGAAACGTCTGCTGTTCGCCAACCAGGAAAGCGAGCAGCGCCTCATCATCACGCAGCAGTGCGGGCAAGGCCTCGGCGGCAACGACGCGTCCCGAAACGAGCTCGTGGTAGCGTGGATGCGCCTGCGCCAGTTGCTCCTGCATCCGCTCGAGCGTCGCACGCTCGCTCGCCAGTTGATTGCGCAGTGCAAGCTGCCGGTCGCCGAGCGAGCGCGGGTCCTGCAACTGCTGCAGAAGCTCTCGCTCCTTCTGCTGGTAGCGCGACATCTGGGCGCGAATGTCGCGCGTCCGCTGGCCAAGGTCGCCCGGCGCCCCGACGCCAGCCGCGGAGTCGGCGAAGACGCGCGCCAATTCGCCGTGTTTGCTTGCCTGGATCAACTGGAAAGCTTCGCCAGCGCGCCGCCGCGGGTCCTTTTCGGCCTTCGCCAGCAGGCTCAGGTGGGTGACAAAACCCTCCCGCCACTCGCGTCGCTCCTGCGCCAGGGCGCTTGCCGCCGAAGTTCCGGCGCCGGCCGCCAGATTTGCCGTGATGCTGGAAGTACCCGTTCGAGCAGCCGCCAGGCCGGCTTCCGCGTTGCCCTGCCGCTCGAGCAGGAGGGCCAGCGCAAGCAGCGTGCGTGCAGTGTCACGATGCTGCTCGCCAAGCAGTGCCCGGCGCCGCGCTTCGGCCTCGCGCAAACGGCGGCCGGCGCTCTCGAGCTCGCCGGCCTGCAGTTCGATGGTCCCCAGATTGTGCTGCAAGGAGGCGGTCAGCAGCGCGCTGCTGCCCGCGTCGAGGGCCTGCAGCGCCTCGATCAGGCGCTGACGCGCTTCCGGCACGCGACCCAGACGGTAGAGCAGCGTGCCCAGGTTGTTGGCGAGTTGCGCCCGGGCAAGCGGGGAATCCGCCGGTAGATATTGCTCGGCACGTTGATACAGTTCAAGCGCCCGGGCTGAATCGCCGCGGCGGTCGACCAGACCGGCAAGATTCAACAAGAGGGCAAAGCGTGCCTGCGTCTGCGCGCCCGGTAGCGAATCGCGCAATTTCATCGCGGTGAGGTAGTTGCGCTCGGCCCCGGGAAGGTCGCCGCGCAGATCGAGCACCGTGCCCAGGTTATTGTGCAAGGTTGCCTTTTCTTCGGCGAGCTGGCCGGGAATGCGATCGATCACCTCGATTGCCTGGCGCAGCGCCCTTTCTGCCTGAGCCAGGTCGCCCGCCTCGTGTTCGATGCGGGCGAGTAGCGCCAGGCTGCTCACCAGCCGGTCGGCATTCTCGTACTCGGCGAGCCGGGCGGCCTGCGTCGTCGCCTGACGTGCCGCGGCGAGATCCTCCCGAACAAGGGAGACCGACGCCTTTTCCATCAACTCGTCCCAGCGGTCACTCTCCTGGGCAACAGCGCGGCCCGGGAAAGACAGCCCGTTACTCAGGCAGAGGGCGCCGCAGGCAATCAGCGAGGCGACAGGCCGACTGCGCAGGCCAGCGAACCACCACGTCAGGCCGCACACGGTACGCGCCAGGGCACGCCGAAACAGCCGTGGGAAAACTGCGTTCAAAGCATTTGTCATTTTCCGGCCGGCCTCCGAAAAGACTCGCAAAGCGAAAAAAACTGATTATAATTTTTTTGTCACCTTTTCATTTTGGACGAGGCCGATGAATACCCGAAAGCACTCGGTGAGTAGTGCAGGACACTGGTTGGCGGGTGCTGTGGCCGCCCTGACGGCCACCCTGGCGGCGGCCCAGCCGGCGCCCGCAGCGGCCAAGCTCCCGACCGATCTGGTGGAGCTGGTCGCGACCTTCAACGACGAAGCCATCCCGTTCAACGACCAGTTGGTCGTTCTCGGCAAGGCCGACGCGAAGGTCACAGCGGTGCTGGTCTATGGTTTGTCCGGCGACACTTCCTATCTGATGGATAGAATTTTTGCCCGCCTCAAGGAGAAGTACGTCGATACCGGCAAGCTGCGCCTGATCGTCTACGACTTTCCGCTGACTTGGCACGACATGCAGGCACTGGCCGGCTTTCGCTGCCTGCCCGCCGAACAGCATCTGGCCGCCATGCAGGCCGCTGTGCGCTATCCGTCGTTGGCCGACGGGATGAAACGGGGTTCGTACATGGCAACGCCGGCGCGCGTCTGGAGCGTGTTGAAGGATTTCGACATCACACCTGAGAAAGCTGAAAAGTGCATGCGCAATACGGCGATCATCGGGCATATCGAGGCGCTGCGCCGGACTGCGACGAATACCTGGGGCGTCACGCGCGCGCCCAGTCTGATTGTCAATGACCGAGTAATCGCCAGCCCATCCTCGCTGCGGCTGATCGAGGATGTGTTGAATAGTGCGCTGAAGGAATGAAGATGACCATGAAAAGTCGGCTTGCGCTCACCCTGCTGCTCGCGGGCTTGCTTGCAACGCCTTTTGCGCTGGCCCAGAACAGCGGTTCGGATGGACACAGCGGATCTTCTGCGAGTGGCGACGGCGCCGGTTCCTCGGGCGGTGACGGCGCTCCAGGTTCGTCCGACTCATCGGTCAGCGCTACCGAGGGCGCCAGCGGTGACGGCGGCGCCGGCGAGGGCAACAGGCCGATCGAAAGGATCAATCGGCACGCCATCAAGAGCATGGTGCTCGTCAGGCAACTTCTGGCGCAAGCGAACGTGGCGCTGCCCGGCGCGCGCTGACCTTGGGCGCCGCCTCCGGACGCTGACCGTACAGGCGTCCTTTCCGCTGCCGCCGGTCACTCGCCGGCGAACCTCACCTTGACTGCCGCGACGCGTGCCTGGTGCAGGCGCTGGGCAAGCGCTTGCGGCTGATTGCAGGCGGCGGCGATGGCCGCCGCGTCGACGCTGCGCATCGCATGGCGCGCCTGGCGGAGAAGTTCCGCTGCCGGATAGGGCACCTCGCGCCAACCCAGACGGCCGTGGAAGTCGCAGATGCAGGCTTCGAGCAGTTGCTCGAAGCGTTCCGGCCGGCGCAAGGCGTCGGTCGTTTCGAGCAGGCGAACGATGCTCGCCGCAGTCATTTCTCCGGCGCGGTGAATCGTACCGTGGTGGCGAGCGACGAGCAGAGCCAGATCGCGGCAGTCGGCCGGCACCTTCAAGCGGCGGCAGACGGCATGGACCAGGTCCGCGCTGCGCGCCTCGTGCCCCGGATGGCGGGGCAGGTCGCTTTCCGGTGTCGTCCCCTTGCCCAGATCATGCAGCAGCGCGGCAAAGCGCACCGGCAAGCCGGCGCGACGCTCGGCTGCACGATCCACGACCATCATGACGTGCTTGCCGGTATCGATCTCCGGGTGGTAGTCGGCGCGCTGCGGAACGCCAAACAGGCGATCGACTTCCGGCAACAGGCGCGCCAGCGCACCGCACTGACGCAGAACGTCGAACATGCGCGAGGGCTTCGTCTCCAGCAGGCCCTTGGCCAGCTCCTGCCAGACGCGCTCGGCGACCAGATGGTCGACCTCGCCCTGGTCGACCATGCTGCGCATCAGGTCGAGCGTTGCCGGCGCGACGCTGAAGTCGGCAAAGCGGGCTGCGAAGCGAGCGAGGCGCAGAACGCGTACCGGGTCTTCGACGAAGGCCGGCCCGACATGGCGCAGAACGCGCGCGGCGAGATCCTCGCGCCCGCCGTAGGGATCGATCAGCTGGCCGTCAGCGGCGCGTGCGATCGCATTGATCGTCAGATCGCGACGCGCCAGATCTTCCGCCAGGCTGACCTCGCGCGAGGCATCAACGGTGAACCCCTTGTAGCCTCGGCCGGCCTTTCGCTCGCTGCGGGCGAGCGCGTACTCCTCGCGTGTCGTCGGGTGCAGAAAGACCGGGAAATCCTTGCCCACCGGCTTGAAGCCCAGCGCCAGAAGTTCCTCGACCGATGCTCCGACGACGACATGGTCGCGGTCCTGCACGGGCTGCCCGAGCAGTTCGTCACGGACAGCGCCGCCGACCACGAAGACCTGCATGCTATGCGCTGCCGACCGTCGTGGCGAATCGCTCAGCGCCCGGCCCGATAGCGGTAACGGTCAAGGCGAAACTGTTCGATCTCGTCGGGCGAGAGGTAGCTGGGAGCGACCGCTTCGAGTGAGGTCGGTTGCCATCCCGGAAAGTTGTGCTCGCCATCGCTGACGCTATCGACCTCCATCGACCGCAGGTTGTCGGGCGAAAGCGGCGGGTTGGGCAGCAGCCACATCAGGCCGGCTTGCAGATAGGCCCAGCCACCTGTTCCCAGGTCGATGATCCGGCGTTGCTTGCCAACCAGTTGCGCGGTGTAATCGACCAGTTCGCGCAGGGTGTAGACCCGTGGCCCAGCCAGGTCGTAGGTTTGTCCGAAAGTCGCGCCCTGGGTCAGGCAGTCGGCGAAAGCCTGCGCCACGTCGCCGACGAAAACCGGCTGGAAGCACGCTTCGCCGCCCGCCAGCGGCAGGATCGGCAAGACCCTGAGCAATTTGCCAAACATGTTGAGAAAGGCATCGCCCGGACCGAAGATCACCGATGGGCGGAAGACGGTCACATCCAGATCACCCATGGCTGCCTTGACCAGCGCTTCGCCATCGCCCTTGGAACGGAGATACTCGGACGGCGCGTTGCCTGCTGCCTTGAGCGCGCTCATGTGCACCAGACGGCGAACGCCGGTCGCCTGCATCGCAGCGATGATCTTGCCGGGCAGTTCGACATGCGCGGCGGCAAATCCCTTGCCGTATGGGAGTCGCGAGTCTCCGTCGTGGAGGATTCCGACCAGGTTGATCACCGCATCCTGGCCCCCCATCAATTGGCAAAGCGTCGGCGCGTCGTGCACGTTCGCCTCGACCATGCTGACCATGGGGACGGTCGTCAAGCGCTTGGTGTTCTCGCGACGCCGGGTCGGGATCGTCACCCGGACACCGCGTCCCGAAAGACAGTTGGCGATCCATCCGCCGACAAAGCCGCTGCCGCCGATCAACAGCACGTTTTCCAGTTCCATAGCCTCCTACCGCTCGCTCAAGTGTCGGAAAAATACCATTTTACGGCAATTCTTCAGCCTCCGTCTCGCTGCCGCTGCGCGGCGGGACGACGCCCAGTCGCCCTTTGATGTTTTGCGGCTTGCCGTCGAACAAGGCCGAGTAATAAACCGCGTTGCTCATCACCTTCTTGACGTAGTCGCGCGTCTCGCTGAACGGTATCGTCTCGGCGTAGATGGCGCCTTCCAGAGGCCGCTCAGCGCGCCAGCGACGGGCGCGCCCGGGTCCGGCGTTGTAGGCCGCCGAGGCGACGACCGGTTGATTGTCCAGACTGTCGAGAACGAGCCGCATGTACGTCGTGCCCAGCAGCACGTTGGTCTCGGTATCGTTGACCCTGGATGGACTGAAGTCTTTCAGGCCAATCTTGTTGGCGACCCATTTTGCCGTCGCGGGCATCAGTTGCATGAGCCCGGAAGCGCCGACCGAAGAGCGTGCGCTGCTGACGAAACGGCTCTCCTGCCGCATCAAGCCGTAGACCCAGGCATCGTCAAGCGCCTGATTACGCGCCGCCGGTCGCACCTGCTCGGAAAATGGGCTGAGATAGCGCAGCGTGAAGTCGTGTTCCTCGCGCGTGCGATCAGCGGCAGCAATTGCCCGATCGTAAATTCCGGCACGCCTGGCAAGCTCCGAGGCCGCGAGAAGTTCGCGGTCGCTCATCTCGCGCAGCGCCCAGTTCCATTCGCGCACACCTTCCGTACGCAGGTTGAGGCGGAAGAAGGCGAGCGCGCGCTGCACGCCGACGTTGGTCTTCAGTCTGGTCAGTTCCTCCGCGGTCGGCGGTGTGGCTCGAACGGGTGCGCTCGTCGGCCGACCCAGTTCATCGTTGGCCAGATTGCCGTAGAAGTCGTGTCGTCCGGCGATCTTTGCAAAAAGCGCGTTGGCTTCTTCGAGGCGTCCGCCGGCACGATAGGCGCGCCCGAGCCAGTAGACCCAGGCCGGCTGGGCGGCCAGCGGCGCCGGCATGCGCTCGATCGTCAGCCGGACGCTGGCCCAGTCGTGCGCGCGCAATGCCGCCCGCACTTTCCACTGCGCCGCCTCGTCGGACAGGGGAGCGTCGCCCGCCTGGCGGTACCAGTCCAAGGCTTCAGGCCAATGGCGCTGAGCCGCCTGCCAGCCGACCTGACTCCACGCCCAGCCTTTTTCGCGTGCGCCAAGCGATCCGGCCAGCCGGCTCAACTGTTCGGCCGCCACGCGGGGATCATTGCGCGCGACGCGCTGGATGGCCAGCGCGGCCAACTCGCGCTGCATGCGGCTGGCCGCGAAGTCACTCGGCAAGCGGCTCAGCCAGGGCATCGGCGTCTCGGCGACGGCCTGCGCCAGCTTCTTGTCGGGTGTCTGGCTCGCCGGAAGATAGTTCATGCTGAACAGAGCAGCAGCGATCTTGTTGGCCTCGAACTGGTTGCGAATGCGCTGCCAGACCGAATCGGCGAGGACGCGCTTGTCGACGATCAAGGCTTCGAGCACCGGATAGCAGGACTCGGGCGGCTCGAGCAGCGTCAGCCAGAGCGGCAGCGCGTCGTCGGCGGCACGCTTGTCGCCCTGCGCCCGCCGGCTCTGCAGGGCATAGCAGGCGAGTTCCTGGTCGGCTTGCGCGAGACGCGCGTACTCGCCGTCGAAGTTGGCCCATTGCTGTTTCTTGCCCTGCTGACGCAGCCAATCGGCGCGCAGCTTCTCGGCAACGTAGGTCGTCTCGTGACGAGCGAGGAAGGCACTGACGCTACTGAGGTCGGCGTCCTTCAGGTCGAGCAGGAGACGCCAGTAATCGACATAGGCAGCGAGGTCATGGTCCTCAAGGGCAGGCGCCAGACGCTCGAGTCTTGCCTTGTCGGCACTCCGCGCGGCCTCGCGCGCAGCGAGAAACTGCTCGTCCGAGGGCACGCCGAAAGCCAGTGTAGCGACCCCGAAGAATGCCCAGTGGAAAAGCAGGATCGTTCGACAAAACTTCATGTTATGCTGGATTTCTGGAAATTGACGCAGGTGGACGATAGCACATGCAGGAGAGCCTGACGGCGGAATTCGGCGCCTCGCCACCGACAGACGGAGCCGTTGACGAATGTCGTCGGCTGCGACGACGCGAGCTCCTCGCTGCTCGCCGGGCTCTGCCGGCGAGCGAGTGGGCCCGCCTTTCACAACTGATCCGCACGCATTTGCGACAGAGCTTTCCCGATCTGCGCACAATGCGCGTCGGCTTCTGCTGGCCGGTGCACAATGAACCTGACCTGCGACCGCTGCTCGCCGAATGGTGCTCTGCTGCCGATCCCGGGTTTCGCGCTCTGCTCCCGGTGGCCCTTGCCGGACGACGCACGCTGGTCTTTCGCGCCTGGCAACCGGATACGCTGCTGCGTCCCGACCGTTACGGAATTCCAGCGCCGCCCACCGGCGATTTCGTCTTGCCACAAGCGCTGCTCATTCCGCTCGTCGGTTTCGATGCAGCCGGCTACCGCCTCGGTTACGGCGGTGGGCACTTCGACTCGACGCTGGCAACGATGTCACCGCGTCCGCTGGCGATCGGCGTCGGCTTCGAACTCGCCCGGGTCGACTCGATATTCCCCGCCACGCATGATCAGCCGCTCGACGCCATCGTCAGCGAAGCCGGCGTCTTTCCGGGCAGACGCGAGGACACTCAGGGCGCCGGATGGGAGCGCACGAAGGCGGCCAGATCGTCAGCCGGCATCGGTTTGGCCAGCCAGTAGCCCTGGATCTCGTCGCAGGCAAAAGCGCCCAACTGCTCTGCCTGCTCGACGGTTTCGACGCCCTCGGCGATAGCGCACAGCTTCAGGCTGTGCGCCATCTGGATGATCGCGCGAACGATCGCGGCATCGTCGGCGTCGCGCACCACATCGCGCACGAAGGGCTGGGCGACCTTCAGCTTGTCGACCGCGAAGCGTTTGAGGTAGGCCAGACTGGAGTATCCGGTACCGAAGTCGTCGACCGACAGTCGGACACCGATCGCTTTCAGGCGACGCGCCGTGTCGAGCGCCGCTTCGCTGTCCTGGATCAGTATTGACTCGGTGAGTTCGAGTTCGAGCCACTGCGCATCGAGGTCGGCGAGGACCAGCGCATTGATCACCGTATCGACCAGATCGCTGCGGCGATACTGCATCGCCGACAGGTTGACGGCGACGGTGAACGGCGGCAGACCGGCGTCCTGCCAGGCGCGCGCCTGCCGACAGGCTTCGCCGATAACCCAGTTGCCAATCGGCACAATCAACCCTGTTTCCTCGGCGATCGGAATGAAGCGACCAGGCCCGACGATGCCGCGCTCGGGGCTGCACCAGCGCACCAGTGCTTCGACACCGCAGATCTCGCCGCTTTCCAGCCTGATCTGGGGCTGATAGTGGAGAATGAACTCCTTGCGTTCGATCGCTTGCCGCAGGTCGGTCTCGAGCTTCATGTGCTCGACCACCTGCACGTTCATCTGTTCGGTGAAGAAGCGGTGCGCGCTACGCCCGGCCTGTTTGGCGTGATACATCGCCGTGTCGGCTTTCTGCGTCAGATCGTCGAAGTTGTCGCCATCGTCGGGAAACATCGCGATGCCGATCGAAAACGAGGTCGACAAGGCGTGCGTGTCGATCAGGAAAGGCTCGGACATTCGGCGATGGATCTTGTCGGCCAGGCGCGATACAGCGTCGCCGTCGCGCGCGTCCCTGAGCAGGATGATGAACTCGTCGCCGCCCTGCCGGCTGATCGTGTCCGATTGGCGCACGCACGATCGCAAGCGCTCGACGATCGCCCTGAGCAACTTGTCGCCGGTGGGATGACCGAGCGAGTCGTTGATCGTCTTGAAGCGGTCCAGATCGAGAAACATCAAGGCCAGGCGGCTATGCGTGCGCTTCGCCGCGGCCATTGCCTGTTCGACCCGGTCGCGCAGCAGGATGCGATTGGGCAGTTCGGTCAGCGCGTCGTGGTGAGCCAGAAATTCCACCCGTTGCTGCGCCGCCTTGCGCTCGGTAATGTCGGTAAGAGTGACCACCGCCGCAGTGCGCGGCGTAGCCTCGCTCGAGGCCAGCGGCGAGGCGTTGATCAGGATCCAGCGCAGGCTGCCATCGGACGAACGTAAACCCATGACCACGCCGCGCACATCGCGCCCTTCGCGCATGGCGACGAGCCACGGCCGTTCCTCCTGAGGAAAAGCTGACCCGTCCTCGCGCAGCTTCTCGCCGCCCCATTCGTCCGCCGCTTCACCCTGCAGCCGGGTTTGCGCCTTGGCAAAAATCTCTTCTGCGGCAGGATTGGCAAAGATCAGGCTGCCGTCGTCGGCGCAGACCATCAGACCCTCGGCCATCACCGAAACGACGCTGCGAAAGCGGCTTTCGCTTTCATGCAGGCGATCGATCATCTGGCGCAGTTCGGTGATGTCTTCCTTGATCGCCAGGTAGTTTGCCGTCTTTCCCAAAGCGTCCTGAATCGGCGCGATCATCGCACGTTCCAGATAGCGTGTGCCGTCGCGTCGCCGGTTCTCGAACTCGCCGCGCCAGACCTGGCCGCTCTTGATCGTCGTCCACAGGTCGGCGTAGGTTGTCGCGTCAGTTCGCCCTGACTTCAGAATGCGCGGGTTACGGCCGAGCACCTCGGCTTTGGTATAGCCGGTGGTGTGCACGAAGCGTTCATTGACGTACTCGATTCTTCCCTGCAGGTCGGTAATGATGATCGTTGCCGGATTCTGCTCGACGGCGAGAGAAAGCTTGCGCGTCCATGCCTCGGCCGTGCGTCGCTCGCCCAGCTCACGCAGAAGCCGGCTGGCCAGGGTGCGCCGCTTGAGCAGCAGGCTGATCTGAATCAGCAGCAGGAGTGCCAGCAGGCCGCCGACAAGCGGCGCATGGCGTATCGCCAGTGACGCGTGGTCGGCGCGCCAGACGTCGGTGGCCTCGACGATGATCGACCAGCGTCGCCCGCCGAGCACCAGGTCGGATTCGTAGCTGTACGCGGTGCTGGCAGAGGGATCGGCCGCGCCGTCGCCAGCCGGCCAGGCGTAGATGAGGCCCTGTTCTGGCGGCAGGCTCTGGTCGAGCAGGCGCACACGCAAACCGGCTTCGTCGGCGCGCAAGCTGGCCTGTTCGAAGGCCTGCACCGGGCTGACGATCGCCATGAGCAGGCCGTGGGTGGTCGAACGCCGTGCCTCGACCGTCGCGGCCGCACCTTCCGGACGATAGACGGGGACGACCACGGCAAGGGCACCCCCTGGCCAGCGCGCAGCGATCGCCGGGGTCAATCGGCAGAAGGCGAGTAGCCCGGAATCGATCGCCTGGCCGAGCAACGCCGGATGCTCGACAAGGGCTTCGCCTGATTGGTCGACCGCCCATCGGTTGGCTCCCTGCGGAACCAGATAGGAAAGCGGAAAACGAGGAGCAGACGTTTTTCCCGGGTCGCGTGCGCGCTGCTCGGCACTGGCGGCGGGCAACCAGGCGAGCAGGTGGGTGGTCGCCTCATCGACCAGAAGCAGGCGTTCGGCAAACGCCTGAAAGGACTCGGCGCTCGGCGACTGATCTGCGGCGAACAGGCGCTGTGCCGGGACAAGCTGGTCGACCTGAGCACGCAGCTGCCGACTGAGGTGTGCTGCGCGGTGCGTCGCCGCCGCCCGAAAGCGCTCGGCGACGAGTTCGTCGTCGGCGTCGTAGAGCAGTTTGCCGATCGATCCAACGAGCAGCAGCAGGGCAAGGCCAACGCCAGCGAGAAGCGTTCCCCCGGCGCCGATTGATCGGCTGCGAATGCGTGAAATCAGGGCCATCGCCCTCTACCGGTTGTTCTCGGATGCGCGGATCTGCCGCACACGCGGGCGTGTCGAGCGCTGCCGGCCGGGCTGGGCAAGGCCAACCGGCCACGGAGCCGCAGCCGCCACCGGAGGATCGTCGGTCGGCATGCTGCCTCCTGTGCTGCTGTGACCCACCTGGCGGGCGTCTCGACGACTGAATCAGGCCTCGAGGTGAGCGTAGAGCTGGGTCGACAGATAGCGTTCGCCAAACGAAGGAATCACGACGACGGTCAGCTTGCCGGCATTCTCCGCCCGCCGAGCGACTTCGAGCGCCGCCCAGACGGCAGCACCCGACGAAATGCCGACCAGCAAACCCTCTTCGCTCGCCATTCGGCGGGCGATGGCGAACGCATCATCGGCTTTGACGCGCAACACCTCATCGAAGACCGCGGTGTTCAGGACGCGGGGAACAAAGCCGGCACCGATTCCCTGGATCGGATGCGGGCCTTTCTGACCGCCCGAAAGCACTGGCGACGCGTCGGGCTCGACCGCAACCACCTGCACTTCGGGTTTGCGCGCTTTGAGGACCTCGCCAACACCGGTGATCGTACCCCCCGTACCGACACCGGCGACGAAGATATCGACCCGACCGTCGGTGTCACGCCAGATTTCCTCGGCCGTCGTCACCCGGTGAATGGCAGGATTGGCGGGGTTCTCGAATTGCTGAGGCACCAGGTAACGCGGGTCGGCGGCGGCCATTTCCTCGGCCCGGCGAATGGCTCCGGCCATGCCATCCGGTCCCGGCGTGAGGACCAGGTCAGCGCCGTAGGCCTTGAGCAGCAGGCGCCGCTCGCGGCTCATCGTTTCGGGCATGACAAAGCAGCACTTGATGCCACGCGCAGCGCAGACCATCGCCAGACCGATTCCGGTGTTGCCCGAGGTCGGCTCAAGGACGATGGTCTCGGGCGTCAGCCGGCCAGCCGCCTGTGCGGCGTCGAGCATCGCAGCTGCGATGCGGTCCTTGACGCTGTGTGCGGGGTTGTAGAACTCGAGCTTGGCGGCGATCGTGCCTTCGATTCCGTGCGCGAGACGATTGAGGCGAACCAGCGGCGTGTTACCGATCAGTTCGCTGACGTTTCCGGCGATATTCATGGGCATGCTGCGGACCTCCTGGATTGTTGTGCGATCAAACGATTGCTCGCTGGCCACCAGTCGCTAGCTTAGCAGGCAATCGCAGAAACCGGAAAAAAGGGCGCCGTTGACGGCTGTCCGGCATCGCCATTGCGCTATGTTGCGTGCCCGGTTCATCCTGGTGCACTGCGTGATGCACTGCGCGTACGCCATCCCGCCGAACGGGACCGGAGCCCGGCCATCCCGGCACGAACGGGTGATGCACGCTCAGCGGCGACCAAACAGTCGATCGAATGTGCCCCCATCGGCAAAGTGCACCCGCTGCGCCTTGATCCAGCCGCCGAACACCTCGTCCACCGTAAACAAGCGCAGGTTCGGGAAGTTCCCGCTGTAGCGCGCGCCAATCCTGGCCTCGCGCGGCCGATAGTAATTGCGCGCGGCGATTTCCTGTCCTTCGGGCGAGTAGAGATAGGCCAGGTAAGCCTCCGCCAGCTTGCGCGTGCCGTGCTTGTCGGCGTACTTGTCGACCAGCGCTACCGCTGGCTCGGCCAGGATGGACAACGATGGGGTGATGATCTCGACCTTGTCCGGCCCGAGTTCCTTCACTGCCAGATGGGCTTCGTTCTCCCAGGTAAGCAGCGCATCACCGATGCCGCGCTCGACGAAGGTCGTCGTCGCCGCGCGCGCACCGGCATCGAGGACGGGAACATTGCGCAGCAGCTTGCCGACGAACTCCTGCGCCTTTCCTTCGTCGCCGGCTGCCTGGCGCAGCGCGTAGCCCCAGGCGGCAAGGTACGCCCAACGCGCCCCACCGGAGGTTTTCGGGTTAGGCATGACGACCGCAACGCCCGGACGGACAAGGTCGGCCCAGTCGCGAATCTGTTTCGGATTGCCCTTGCGAACAAGGAAGACGATCGTCGAAGTGTAGGGCGCCGAGTTGTGCGGCAGCCGCTTCTGCCAACTCGTCGGCAGCAGTTCGCGCTGCGCCAGCGCATCGATATCGTAGGCCAGCGCAAGGGTCGCTACGTCGGCCTCAAGTCCATCGACGATGGCGCGCGCCTGTTTGCCCGAACCGCCGTGAGATTGCCGGATGGAAACGCTTTCCCCGCTGTTCGCCTTGTGCTGGCGGACGAAAGCGGCGTTGAACTGCTGATAGAACTCGCGCGTCGGATCGTACGACACATTGAGCAGCGTGCTCTGACCAAGCACCGGCGAAGCGCCGACCGCGCAGACGAGAAGACCGGCAAGAATAGGGAAAGGCAGTCTGAACACGGCGACTCCGGCGCATCAAGCAATGAACACGCAGCGCAGTGTATGCGGAATTCTTTATTCCAAGAAAGAATAAATAGTTAGAATGGTATTCCAGTTCGAAATAAACTAGCCCAGAAAGAGCTTGTAGGCGGGGTTCCTGCTCTCATCCCAGTACGCGTAACCCAGCGAGTCAAGGAAGTCGGCGAATTCGCCCATCTCGTTCTTGGGTACCTGCATACCGACCAGCACGCGTCCGTAGTCGGCACCGTGATTGCGATAGTGAAAGAGACTGATGTTCCAACCCGAACTCATCCGGTTGAGAAAGTTCATCAGCGCACCCGGACGTTCGGGAAACTCGAAGCGGTAGAGCAACTCGTTGTCGATGCGTGGCGAGTGGCCACCGACCAAGTGCCGAATGTGCCCTTTGGCCATCTCGTCGTCAGTCAGATCGAGCGTCGGGTAATCGTTCTCGGCCAGGCGTGCCAGGAGTTGCTGCGCTTCGCCGCGCGAAGCAACCTGCACACCGACGAAGACGTGCGCCTGACGAGCGTCGTTGTAGCGATAGTTGAACTCGGTGATGTGCCGTGGCCCGAGCAGCGACACGAAGCGTTTGTAGGCGCCGGGCTGCTCGGGCAAGGTCACGGCAAAGACGGCTTCGCGCTGCTCGCCGATCTCTGCGCGCTCGGCAACGAAACGCAGTCGATCGAAGTTGAGGTTGGCACCGGAAGCGACGGCAACCAGCGTCTGCTCGCGCAGTTGGTGCGCCTGAACGTAAGCCTTGGCGCCCGCCACGGCGAGCGCGCCCGCCGGTTCGAGAACGGCGCGCGTGTCTTCGAAGACGTCCTTGATCGCCGCACAAATGGCATCGGTATCGACCAGCACCATTTCGTCGACGTACATCCGGCAAAGCCGGAAGGTCTCCTCGCCAACGTATTTCACCGCGGCTCCGTCGGCGAAGAGGCCGACATGCTCGAGTCTAACCCGCTCACCCTGGCGCAGGGAGCGCGCCATGGCATCTGCATCGGCAGATTCGACCCCGATGATCCGGGTCTGCGGCCTGACGCGTTTGATGAAGGCGGCGACGCCGGAGATCAGACCGCCGCCACCGACGGCGCAGAAAACGGCATGAATGGGTTTCGCGTGCTGGCGGAGGATTTCCATGCCGATCGTTCCCTGGCCAGCGATCACATCGGGGTCGTCAAAAGGGTGAACAAAGCTGAGCCCTTCCGCTAGCTCGAGCTCGATCGCATGCCGGTAAGCCTCGTCGTAGGATTCGCCGGCGAGAATGACCTCGCCGCCGCGCGCGCGGACCGCCTGCAGCTTGATCTGCGGCGTCGTCGTCGGCATGACGATCACCGCCCGGCAGCCCAGCGTTGCCGCCGCCAGCGCTACCCCCTGCGCGTGATTGCCGGCCGAAGCGCAAATCACTCCGCGCGCCAGCTTGTCCGGCGCCAGGCGCACGATCTTGTTGTACGCGCCGCGCAGCTTGAACGAAAACACCGGCTGCAGATCCTCCCGCTTGAGCAACAGGCGATTGCCCAGACGGGCGGTCAGCCCCGGGCTTGGATCGAGCGGCGTTTCGGCCGCAACATCGTAGACCTGAGCGTTGAGGATTCTTTCCAGGTAATCGGTGGACATGGCGGAAACAGCACTCGCGGAATCGGAGGCGGCGATTCTAGCAGCCGCCGCCGGCGCCGGCCGGCAAATCCGCCGGCGACGCTCGGTCAGGCCATACGCGCCCGCTCGCCACCACGACGCTGGGCAGGGCGTACCACGCGATGCCTCAGTGCGCGGTCGATGGAAATGCCCCAGCCGCCAGAAACTCCTCGAACTCGGCCGCGGACAGCGGACGACTGAACAGGAAGCCCTGCATTTCGTCGCACATCAGTCCGCGCAGCAGTTGTTTCTGCACGTCGGTTTCGACGCCTTCGGCGAGCGTACGCAGGCCGAAACTGCGCGCAATGCCAAAAATGGCATCGACGATCGCGGTCGACTTGATGTTGTGCGGATTGAGGTCGCGGATGAACGACTGGTCGATCTTCAGGCTGCTGATCGGAAAACGCCGCAAGTGGTTGAGCGACGAGTAGCGCGTGCCAAAGTCATCGATCGATACGCGCAGCCCTTCATGGTGCAGGCGCTTGACGATATCGATGTGACGCTCGGCATCCTCGGTCAGCAGATGTTCGCTGATTTCGATGTCGAGCGCATCAGCCGGCACCGCGTGCACCTGCAGTCCACGCATCAGTCGTTCGTACAGGTCGCTGCCGGAGAACTCCCGGGGCGAGATGTTGAGGGCCAGTCGCAACTCGCTCAGGCCCGTACCACGCCAATGCGAGAGCTGGCGCAAAGCCTGGTTGAGGACCCAGTTGCTCAGTTCGACGATCATTCCGCTGTCTTCCGCCAATGGGATGAAGAGATCCGGCGACATCAGCCCATGCTCGGGGTGATGCCAGCGAAGCAGCGCTTCAACACCGATCGTCTGCTGTCGACTCATGCTGATCAAGGGCTGATAGTACACCTCGAACTGGTCGCCATGCGAGAGCGCCAAGCGCAGATCACGCTCGAGCGTGACCCGATGACTACGCCCACTACGCATTTCCGGCTGGTACTGCAGGTAGCCGTTCTTGCCGCGGCCCTTGATCTGATACATGGCGATATCGGCATTGCCGAGCAGCGCATCGGGCGTCTCGCCGTCGTCCGGGAAGAGGGCGATACCAATGCTGGCCGTGGCGTGCAGCGGCTGGCCGGCGATGGTAAAGGGACGCTTCAGCTCGCCCAGGATCTTGTCGGCGATCGCTCCAGCGTCCTCACCCGAATGGACATCGGGCAGCAGAATGGTGAACTCGTCTCCCCCCTGGCGGGCCAGCGTGTCGCCCGAACGCAAACAGGCGCGCGCGCGCTTGGCAAAGCACTTGAGCAGTTCGTCTCCCTCATGGTGACCGTAGGTGTCGTTGACCAGCTTGAAGCGATCGATGTCGATGAACATGACGGCCAGCCTTCGGCCCTGCCGCTTCGCCTGGCGCAGCGCAACCGTCAGGCGGTCCTTGAAGAGGACCCGATTCGGCAGCCCGGTCAACAAATCATGGAAGGCCTGAAAGCTGATCGCTTCTTCGCTCTTCTTGCGTTCGCTGATGTCGCGCGCAACGCCTGAGGTACCGATGAAATGCGGTTCCGCGAGTTCGTTCTGGCGCGCATACAGACCACGCGCGCTGAGCACGGTAACGATCGTCCGGTTCTCGAAGTGGCGAACGCCCGGAACCTTGCCTTGCAGACGAATTTCCACGTTGGTGCTGGCGCGGTCGCCGATACGCCGCTCGTTGAAGGCGAAGCGTGCGTGCTCGACATCATCGGGATGTACGATCACCGAGTAATGCTGGCCAACCAGTTCCTCCTGCGAGTGACCTAGCAGGAATTGCACCCGACCATTGACGAAGAGAAAACAACCCTTTTCGTCGAGCGTGTAAATGATATCCGGCGACTGCTCGACGAGCAGGCGATAAAGACGCTCCGAGTGTTCGAGACGAACCACCATCAGCGCGCACTCGCGCTCGCGCCGACGGCGCAGCAAGGCACGTTCGACGCTTTCGACGACTTCCGCCGGTTCGTCGTGCTGGCGGATGAACTCGCAGGCACCGTGCCGCAACGCACCAATCGCCGACTCGACGGTCGGCTGGCGACTGAAAATGATCACTGCGGTCGGGATCTCCTTCTGCCGCATCCATTTCATGATCTCGCTCCCGTGCATGTCGGGCAGGTCGAGATCGAGGATCAGCAGGTCGATATCGCCACGGTCGAGACGCGCGAACGCTTCGTGACCGGTGTGGCATCCCTCGACATGACGCTCCTTGGCGACAAGTAGATGATCGTAGGCAAAGCTGCTCAATCCCTCGTCACCGACGACGAGGATGTTGTCGCTCGGCGGCAAAGGCGCACAAGCAGGAATCTGTGGGCGAAAATCGACGTTTGGCATGGCGTTGATCAGTCCTCCGGAGCGATCCAGGGAGAGGAAGGTACCGGCGCGCGAGCGGTCAGCGCCCTGGCCGGAGTCGGTATCGAAATCTATCCGGTTGCGCGCAGGCCCGCCTCGACTTCGTCGGCGATCACGGAAAAGACCGCGCGGACGAGAAAGTTCATTCCGTCGATGATCTCGGACACGGACATCATCGACGGTACACGAACTCCGCGGTGTTCGATCTCGCCGCCGATACGCTCGATGCGCACACCAAGCCGGGCAAGGTTCGCCGCCAGACGCGGTTCGGTCAGAACGAAGAGCGTCGTGATACCGTGGTGCCGGGCCAGCGCGATGAGCGCAAGGTACACGGCCATCGCCAGATAGGGCTGGCGCGGTCGCTCGGGAGTGCCGAAATCTTCCTCGGAGAGCGAGATCGGCTTGTCCTGTTCGCCTCGCCGACGCCGATAGTTGCCGATCACCGCCAAGCGCGAGATCTCGGCAATGCGCGACCGATCGAGGGTCTGCGGGTCGACCAGCGAACGGTCGAGGACAGCCTCACAGGCAATCTCGAAGGGCAGCGGACGCTGCCGTTCCGCCGGCCTGGTCAGAACGAGGCGCGCACAGCCGACATACTCGCCGGTGGTTACCGACTGGACGAGGCAATGAACCGACTGCGCATCGAAAGCGTCGGTTTCCAGGCCATCGGCACGCACTGGTTCGAACCCGAGTTCGCGGCAATACACCTGATGGCGGACACGATAGTTCTCGGCCCGCAGCGCCTCGGTCGTCGCTGGAACGACCCGGAAAAAGCGCCGATACCCCTGGCTCATCGCCCGTTCGGTCAAACTGGAAAGAAACACGTGATATCTTCCTTGCGTTGGGTTAATCAAGCTTCTTGAGATAGTCTTTGGTGAAGATCTTGTCCGGCAGATCGCGCAGCTTCATGCTCGCGTACTCCAGCACCGACTGCTCGCCTCCCCGCAGGGCATCCTCCATGACCAGGCGAGTCGGTCGTTTCCGGCCCTCCATCGTCTTGAAGTTCTCGTACTTGCAGCTCTTCAACAAGCGGTTCGACAGCGAGTAGAACTCGGCCTTGTGCGGCGCGAAATCCTTTTCGCGCACCCAATACACCACGCGCTGGTAGGTCACCCCGCGGTCGATGCCCGTCAGTTCGAGTACGTAGTGCTCCTCGCCGCCGATCTTCTCCTTGCGCAAGAGGGTCGGATTGTAGTCAGCGGCGAAGTTCGCGCGCGCCAGATCGCCATTGGCCACCTGCCCGGTCAGCCGCTGCGACAGGGCGAGACGAATGGGTTGCGACACGTCCGGCATGAAAACCCATAGATCACGGCCCTTCATGAGCAGAATCTGACCGCGCTCGGAAGCCGGCTCGGTGACCCGGACGATGCTGTTGTTGTTGCCCTTGGCGAGAACTCGATACTTGCGCACATCGCTGCTCTGGTCGCTGGCGGTCGTGGTGATCGTGACATCGACCTGAAAGCCCTCGGTCGGAAAGCGCACCTGGTCTGCCTTTTCCACGATCTGGCGGGCTTCGGTGTCGTCCGCACCGACCGGCGCCGCGGCAAGCGCCGCCGTGCCAGCGAAGAGGGCAAGCGCCGTGGCAAGCAGCGCAGTGTTGACACGACAATGACGGCTGGTCATGATTTCCATAGTTTTCACTCCATAGTGCCGATCGTTGATGCGGTTGGCAGGACAGGTCTCCACCGATTGCCAGCGCATGAGCCTTGACTTCGAAAAAACGCCCGTTGTCCGCATAGAACACGTATATAAGGATTATCTGCTCGGCGAGCAGAAAGTCCAAGCCCTGAAGGACATTACTTTGTCGTTTGACCCCGGCGTTTTCCTCGCGATTGCCGGTCCGTCGGGTAGCGGCAAGACCACCTTGCTCAATCTGATCGGTTGTATCGACACGCCGACCAGCGGTAAAATATACATCAATGAACAGGATGTCAGTGGTCGAACCCCCGATCAACTGGCCGATCTGCGCGCCCACACGATCGGCTTCATCTTCCAGACCTTCAATCTGTTGCCCGTTCTCTCCGCCGCCGAGAACGTCGAATACCCGCTGTTGCATCGCCGCGATCTGTCTCCTGCCGAACGTCAGAAGCGGGTTGCGTTCTTCCTCGACGTGGTTGGCCTGTCGAAATTCGCCAGCCATCGGCCCAATCAGTTGAGCGGCGGCCAGCGACAGCGTGTGGCGATTGCCCGCGCCCTGGCGATCCGGCCAGCGATCGTTCTGGCCGACGAGCCAACCGCCAATCTCGACCACAAGACCGGCGAAGAAATCCTTCTGTTGATGAAGAGCATCAATCGCTCGTCGCTGCGCACAACGTTCATCTTTTCAACGCACGACAAACGTGTGATTGCCAAAGCGGACCGCCTGGTCCGCATTGAGGACGGTGAAATTGCCCTGCTCGGCATCCGCCGCCGCTCGCAGACGCGCTGGTCGGTCGTCCGCCAGCCTCCGTCAGAACCCCATGCCGATAACCATGTTGACAGCCAGACAACCGCCGAGTCAGCACCTTCTGGAGAAAACAGCAATGCCGATGCGGCCTGACCGATCTTTCATTTGCCAGCTCGCGCTTATCCTGGCAGCGTTTTCGCGGCCGGCGATGGCCGACGTACTGACCGCCGAGAACGACGGCAAGGCTTTGGCCGCCGATCATGCGAGGCGCACCTTGGCAAGCGCAGAAACTCTGGCCGCGGCAGGCGGCGACGCTCTGCCGAAGAGCAAGGACGCGCTGTTCGACGACGACGCAGGCGAGGAGAGCGGGACCCCGACCCAGCGGCAGACTCTGCCTGGCGACGATGAGCCGACAACGGCATCGAAAGCCTCCTCCGGAGGCCGCAGCGCGCCGACCGCGCCGGCCGGGATCAGGGGTTTCATCCAGAACGAGATGGCCTACACCACGGCCAGACCGCGACACTGGTCGGCAATGATGACGCGCGCCGACGTGACTGCCCAAGGGAATCTGGCGAGCAACGTCAAGTGGAAGCTGGGTGCGCGTGTCGACTATGACGCGACCTATGCGCTGACCGACTATTACCCGCATGCGGTGGCGCGCGATCAAAGGGCCAACTTCCTGCTGCGCGAGAACTATCTCGATATCGGTGCGGGCGATTGGGACTTTCGCCTTGGCCGCCAGCACGTCGTCTGGGGTGAGATGGTCGGGCTTTTTTTCGCTGATGTCGTTTCGGCGCGCGACATGCGCCAGTTCATTCTGCCTGAGTTTGATATCCTGCGCATTCCGCAATGGGCAGCGCGCGCCGAGTATTTCAAGGACGATTTCCACGCCGAGTTCCTCTGGATTCCAGTGGCCAGCTACGACGAAATCGGCAAGCCCTATTCCGAGTTCTTCGCCCATACACTGGTACCGCCGGGGAGTGCAGTATTCCGTAACGAGAAGAGGCCGACGCGCAATCTGTCGCACACCAACTATGGTTTGCGCCTGTCAGTCCTGCGCGAGGGCTGGGACCTTGCTGCTTTCGCCTACAGCAGCATGAACACCGCGCCGACCTTTTACCGCCAGATGGTCAGCGCGCCGCAACCGACGCCGGTGTATCAGGCGCGGCACGAACGCATCGAACAGTTCGGAGCGACGCTCGGCAAGGATCTCGGGCGTGTGGTGATCAAGGCCGAAGCCGTCTACACCCGCGGACAACGCTACGAAGTCAAGGACTTCAGCGATGCCGACGGGGTGGTGCGCCAGAACACACTCAACTGGATTCTCGGGCTCGACTACACCGAGCTCGCCGACACGCGCATCAATTTGCAACTGTTCCAAAGCCATGTCATGGATCACAACTCCGCGATCATTCCCGACCGGAATGAAAATGGCGTCAGCGTGCTGCTCAACCGCAAGTTTGGTGATCGGCTGGAAGCCCAGGCGCTGTGGATTGCCAGCCTGAACCGGACGGACTGGCTGTTGCGTCCGCGTATCCTCTGGAACTTCGAGAAGAACTGGCGCCTGGCGTTTGGCGCCGATTGGTTCAAAGGTCCGGCGAGCGGCTTCTTTGGCCGCTACGACCGCAAGGATCGGGTCTATACCGAGTTGCGCTACAGCTTCTGAAAACATGCTTGCGCGCTCAGTCTACGACGAGGACTGCGGCACCCTGTACCTGACCGGCGCGCAGGCGCTGCAGCGCTTCGTTCGCCGAGGCGAGCGGGAATGTCGTCACTTCGGTACGCACGCCGGCCCGCGGGGCGACGGCGAAGAACGCCTCGCCATCCTGGCGCGTCAGATTGGCGATCGAGCGAATGCAGCGCTCCCCCCATAGAATCGCGTAAGGAAAAGCCGGGATATCGCTCATGTGAATACCGGCGCAGACAACCGTTCCGCCTTTCGCCGTATGGCGCAGCGCCTGCGGGACGAGTTCGCCCGCCGGGGCGAAAATGATCGCAGCGTCGAGTTCCTCCGGCGGCGCCTGGTCGGCCCCGCCTGCCCAATCGGCACCCATCTGGCGGGCGAAATCCTGCCCGGGAAGATCGCCCGGCTTGGTAAAGGCGTACAGCTCCCGCCCCTGCCAATGCGCCACCTGGGCGATGATGTGTGCCGCCGCGCCAAAGCCATAGATGCCGAGACGACGTGCTTCGCCGGTAGCCATCAGCGAACGATAGCCGATCAGCCCGGCGCAGAGCAAGGGCGCCGCCTCGGCATCGGAATAGCAATCAGGCAGAGCGAAGCAATAGCGTTGATCGGCGAGAGCGAATTCGGCGTAGCCGCCATCGAGCGTATAGCCGGTGAACTCGGCCTCCGTACACAGATTCTCGCAACCGCGCGCACACTCAGGGCAGTGGCCGCAGGTGCGGCCCAGCCAGGGAACGCCCACCCGCTGACCGAGCGCAAAGCGTTCGACACCGGCGCCTTTCTCAACTACCCGGCCAACGATTTCGTGCCCCAGGACAAGTGGCAGCCTGGCTTGCTGCAACTCGCCGTCGAACACGTGCAGGTCCGTCCGGCAGACGCCGCACGCGCGTACCGCGAGCAGAATCTGGCCCGCATCCGGCTGCGGCCGAGGCCATTCGACGAGCCGCAGCGCTCGACCTGGCGTTTCAAGCAGCATCGCCTTCATGTGCTCTCCCCCTCGCTGCAGGCGGCTCGCCTGCGCGCAGCCAAAGTTACAGACGGCCGGCCAGAATCATCGCACAACGCATTGCGAAGCGTCCTGGCGTGCGGTCCCAGGGAGTGAATCTGGGTAGCATATGCGGGTTCGTCGCCGCAACGGCAAAACCGGGATCGGTGATCACTGCACACGCGAAGCCGAGGTCGCGCACCAGATCTACATCGCGTTGCCCGAGATCGCGGCGTGTATCGCCATTTGGATAGGCGAACAGGCGGACCGGGCGGCCGGTCATTCGCTCGAGTTCACTTCGACCACGGACAATCTCATCGCGCGCTTCCTCGCGTCCGATCTGGCTGAGGATCGGATGGCTGCAGGTGTGCGCGCCGATTTCCATGCCGCCGGCGATCAGCCGCGCAAGGTGGTCGGCTTCCATCATCATCCTGCTCTCATCGGCGACGCCGGCCGCACGTGCGATCGCGCGGGCGACGCGAGCGCGCTCGCCATGCGGGAAATACTTGAGGCGTGGCAGAACGGTCTCCAGACACTGCAGGCGATCGGCTGGTGTTGCCAGACGGTGTGCACCCAAGCCGTACGCGTGCCAGTCGACTTCCGTCGAGCCGAGCTGGCGCACTGCCTCGATAAGATCATCGTTCCACATGCGTCCCTGCCCGAGAAAGCTGCTCGCGACGAAGAATGTCGCCACAGCTCCGTGCCGGAGCAGAATCGGCAAAGCGAGTTCGGCGTTGTTGCGGTAGCCATCATCAAACGTGATGCAGGCAGCCGCCGGCGGCAGCGACCCGTCGGCCAGGCGAGCGGCAGCTTCCGCGAGCGGCAGAACGCTGAAGTTCCGTGCGATGTGCTGAACCATCCAGTCAAACTGTTCGGCATCCGGCTCGTAGGGACGCAGCGGATCGGGTTCGGCCAGAACCTGATGAAAGATAAAGATCAGGAGTTTGCTGCGCCGCCCGCCGGGGGCCAGCATCCGATACGCTGTCTTCCAGAGCGCCATCGGCTACTTCGCCTTCGCCTTGCCAGAGCCGCGAATCTCGAGCAGCAGCTTCTCCAGCCCACGCGCCCCGGGAGCGTTGCGTTGCCCCTCTTCAATCACCTTGATCGCTTCCCCTTTCTTGCCGTTCTTGTTCAGCCAGTAGGCCCACCACCAGTAAGCCCGCCAATACTTGGCATCGGCCTGCACAGCAGCGCGAAACGCATCGGCCGCGGCCGAATTGTTGCGCTGCAGCACGGCGACCTGCAGACGCCGGGTCCATAGTTCGGCCAGCAAGGGCGTCTTCGAACTGCTGTTGTTGATGACATACACGATATCCGCATCGGCTATGCGCAAGTAAAACTCTCGCTCCTGTGTCGTAAGTCCGACGCGGTACGAGCGTGCCAGGGAAACGAGTGCCCAGCAATAGTGATGGACGGGCAGAAAATCGGACTTGCCAAAATAGTTCTCCCATTTCTCCGAGCCCGACGGGAGCATATTCTGGGCCCAGACCCATGCTTTGTGGTGGCACATCTCGGGCAACAGCGCGTACTCTTCCTTCGTCATGTCGTTTTGCGTATCCGCCAGCACACGCGAACCGCCGAGCAAGCCGGCGACTACGGCTGCAGCGACCAACACTCGCCTCAGAGCAAACGCGGTGGCCAAACGGCCGCACGCTCGCCATTGCCGGAGCACGAAGCGGGGACGAAACACCCTCATTTGAGCTGATCTCCATGATGGGTCGGACCAGTCGTGGGAGGCTTTGCCGCAGGTGCAGCGCCGACCGCGGTGGTAGCGCGCATCTCGCGGTGAGTCAGCACGATCAGGCCGACAAGATAGTAGGGAAGGTCAAAATGCAGCAAGCCCAGGAAGGCGCCGCCAACCGCAAAGCCTATCATGCTCGTCTGTACCATGCGCATAAGTTGCGGTACCCACAAGTCAGTCTCCGCGTTGCCCGTCTTCCGGGCAAGCTTGGCTGCCCAGCGCCAACTGATGTAACCCAGGCACAGGTAGAGGGCGAGGCCAACGAAGCCGTGTTCGCCCAGAACCTGAAAATAGATGCTGTGCGCAGCGTGTGCGGTCACCTCCTTGTTTTCACCGTAGAGCTGGTACAGGAGGGGATTGCTCAGATCGAAACCGGCGCCAACGATCGGGCGGTCGAGCGCCAACGTCCAGATCATTCGCCAGGTGTGCAGGCGCGACATCGCCGAAGTGTCCTGCTCGTAGGACTCGATCGTTTCCATACGCATCCACCAACTCTCTGGCATGACAAAGAGCAGAACGCCAGCAAGTATCGGCGCGAGCAGAAGGAGTCTTACTTGCCGGCCGCTTTTCACGATCAGGAAGGCTGCCATGACGCTGATCGACAGTAGCGCGCCGCGCGAATGGCTGCCGAGCACGGCCAGCGCGCAGGTACACATGGCAAAAAGCAAGCCATAGCGCAACCAGCGACGGGTACTGGTCGACCACAGGTAATACAGCAGCGGGATGAGAATGACCAGGGCCAGCGCCAGTTCGTTGTTGCCGCCGATGAACGAGCCCTGGGGTCCCCACACGCGATACGCACCGCCAGTCAGCGCTGTGAAGATGCCCCCTTTGACCCCGTAGTAGCCAATTGAAATGACGATCGCCCAGATCAACTGCTCGATCTGTTGGCGACCGGAAATCAACATCAAGGTGACCCACAGCATCAACTGAATCTTGAATACGCGGCCCCACATTTCGTTCACGATGTCGTCCGCATTGAGCGCGAAAATCCGTGTCACGCACATCCAGAGAAAGAACGAAATGAGCAGGGCGGTGATCGTGTTGAGGGGAAACGCCTGCTTGCGCCGAGTGAAGGCAAAGCCAATCAAGGTCGCCAAAGCAACCAACTGAGCGAAGGGGATGCGTGCGGCGAAACCGAAAGTCAGCAGGTGCGGATTCATCATGCCGATCCACACCCACATCAGGGCCCCGATATGCGGCCGGTAAAGGATCAGCGGCAAGGAGCCGAAGACGATTGCGGAAAGCAGCAGATCGCGCATCAGGCACCTTCGCCATCGGGCCGGCCACGCTGCCCGTGACCGGCATCCCCGTCGCCCCGCTGGCGACGGATGAGGTTCGGGAAAGGGTCAGGCATTGGTCGACGAGAAAAGGGGGCTGGGTGAGCGCGCGGCCGGGGGCATCAAGCGCTTCCGGTCTGGACGATGCGGGCGTACGCCTGGGCGTAGCGCGCCACGCTCGCCGTCCAGTTGCGCTCACTTTCGACAAACTGCCGCCCGGCCGCGCGCAGCGCCGGCCAGCGCTCGCGCTCGGACAGGAGTTGCCGAATGGCTCCCGCCAGAGCCTCCTTGCTGCCAGCACGAAAGAGGATGCCGTTCTCGCCGTGCCGAATCAGCTCGCGGTGTCCGCCGACGTCCGAGGCAACGAGCAGGCGACCCTGCGCCATCGCTTCGAGCGGTTTGAGCGGCGTGACCAGATCGGTCAGCCGCATGGAATGCCGCGGGTAAGCCAGCACATCGACTAGGTCGTAATAACGCTGCACCTCGCTATGCGGCACGCGTCCGGCAATGACCACCTTCGACTCGAGAGCGAGACGCTCAACCTGTTGTCTGAGCGCTGCCTCCTGCGGTCCGCCGCCGACGAGCAGGACGCGCACGTCCGGCCGGTGACGCAGGATTTCGGGCAGGGCATCGATCAGCAGATCGAGCCCCTCATAGGCATAGAACGATCCGATGAAGCCGATCACCGTCGCGCCGCCCAAACCAAGCTTGCTCTTCAGCCCCTCGTCGACCGGCCCGCCGCCGACAAACGATTCGATGTCCACGGCGTTCGGAATGACCGTAACCTTCTCAGCGGATATCCCGCGTTGAACGATGTCACTGCGCAGTCCTTCGCAGATCGTGAACACCTGATCGGCGCGCTTCAGCGCCCAGGTTTCCAAGCCGCGCGTCAGGCGGTAACGCAGGCTTCCTTCGCGCGTCGTACCGTGGTCCACGGCAGCATCTTCCCAGAAAGCGCGCACCTCGTAGGCCACCGGCAGAGCAAGCCGCCGACCGACGCGCAAGGCGGGGATGGCGTTGAGCACTGGCGAATGCGCGTGCAGGATTTGCGGCCTCACCCTTTGCGCCACCTCCAGCAGGCGTTCCTCGACACGCCGCATCAAGGCGAGTTCATCGAGGCCAGGCCAACGCCGGCCACCCGCTTCGCTGACGGGCGTGCGGAAGAAATGCCAGCCATCGACCTCCTCCTCGAGCGCACGACCGGCCAGATGCCGCGGCGTCGTCAGATGAAACGTCTGCCAGCCGAGCTTGCGCTGCTCGCGCAGAATCGACAGCGTGCGAAAGGTGTAGCCGCTGTGCAGCGGAATCGAATGATCGAGGATGTGCAGAATACGCAGGCTCATCGGACCGGCTCCCTGCCGCCTGCGGTCAACCCGATATGGCGGTCGATGGTCGACAGGTGCGCATCCCAGCTGTAGCGCTCGAGCACGCGCTTTCGCCCGGCCGCACCGATCGCCGCAGCGCGCTCCGGTGCGCGCAACAAGGCGCCGGCTTGTGCGACGAAATCGTCGATGCCGCCCGCGGTCAGAAAGTCACGCTCGGCGACCGCGTCAATCGGTGTCGCACATTCGGCCGAGGCGATCACCGGTCGGCCCATCGACATCGCTTCAAGAATCTTGTTTTGCACGCCGCGCGCCAGACGCAGGGGAGCAACGACGAGCGCGGCGTGACGCAGGTACGGGCGAACGTCCGGAACGGTTCCGGTGACGACGATACGGTTGTTGGCCAAGCCTTGCACCGCCGGCGTCGGACTTCTCCCGACGATGAAGAAACGCAGCTCCGGCCAGTCGCGCGCCAGTTGTGGCAAGGCCTCCTTGGCGAACCAGCTTGCCCCGTCGATATTCGGCCAGTAGTCCATGGCGCCGGTGAACACGATCGGCAATTCGCCCACGGCAAACGGTGAGGGCAGTTCGTGCGCGGGCGAAAAATAGTCGGCGTCCACGCCGTTGCACATCGCTTCGATCTTCCCGGCGCACTCGGGCGCGAGGCCGACGAACAGCTCGACTTCCGCCGGCGTGACGAAGAACAAGCGGCTGGAACGGGCGGCGACCAGACGCTCGAAGGCAAGCAGGCGCTCGCCTTCGCGTCGGTAGAGCGAGGACATCGGCCAGCGGTGACGCCCGGCGTACTGCGTCCATTTGTACGAATCGACGTCGCAGAAGTCGACCAGGCTGGTGATGTCCGTGTGGCGCTCGACGAATTGAGCCATGACCGAGGAAAAGACGACGACCGCGTCGATCTTCTCGGCGCGCACGGTCCGGTCGACCCAGGCTTGCAGTCCGGCGTTGCGGTAGTAGGGCAGGCTCAGCGCCTGGCCGCTGAGCAAGCCGCGCAGGCTGAGTATCCGGGCAAGCTTGGGATTGAGGCGGGCAACGTGCAGATCGGCGCAATAGCCGCGCACCGTCTCGACATAGGTCTCGTCCTGCGGATCGTCGATGAACGTCCCCAGGAACACGCGGTGGCGCGCCGCCAGATGCTTGAGCAGGTGATACGAACGTACCTTGTCTCCCTTATTGGGCGGATAGGGGAGGCGGTGGACGAGATAGAGGAGATTGCTCATCAGAGGGCGAACCCAGTCAGTTCACACCACCGCGTTCTCATTGGCACGAGTTTGCGCAGAGGCGGTGGTCGAATCGAGAACATTGCGCAGGAAAGCGTCGAACATGAGAACCGTCCATAGCGGTGCGCTGTGGTCGGCGGCGCCCGACTGATGCGCATCGACCACCTGACGCAGATAAGCCTGATCGAACCAGCCGGTCTCGGCCAGGCGATCACCGAGTACCGCCTGGCGGATCCGCTGTTTGAGCGGGCCGCGAAACCAACGCGCCAGTGGTACAGCAAAGCCCATCTTGGGACGATAGAGCACGTCGTAGGGCAGGCTGGGCTCCATCGCCTTCTTCAGGAGGAATTTTCCTTCCTGGCTGCGCAGCTTCAGCGACGAGGGCAGGGTCGCCATCCACTCGACCAGTTCGTGATCCATCAGCGGCTCGCGCACTTCCAGCGAGTGCGCCATGCTGGCTCGGTCGACCTTGGTGTTGATGTCACCAACCAGATAGGTTTTCAGATCCAGGTACTGAATCAAGGCCAACGGATCGTCGGTGGCCGCCCGTAGCGCGTGGCCACGAAACACCTCTTCGGCGGTATAGCCGCCGATCTGCTGCCGGAAACGGTCGGTGAACAGTTGCCGCCGCATCGGAGCACGCAGTATCGAGACGGAGTGGAAGTAGGCTTCGACGGCCGTTCTCGCCATTCCCTCGAAGGTCGTCTTGGCGCGAAAGACACGTGGCGCCCAATCGGCTTTCGGGTACACGCGACCGAGCAGGCCAAACAAGGGCCGCCGCAAGGCGAGCGGCAGCGCCGAGCGCATGCGTTCCTCCATCATGTGCAGGCGATAGCGACGATAGCCGCCGAAGGTTTCGTCGCCGCCGTCGCCGGAAAGGGCCACCGTGACATGCTGGCGTGCCAGTTGGCAGACGCGGTAGGTGGGAATCGCCGAACTGTCAGCGTACGGCTCATCGTACAGCCGGGCAAGCGTGTCAACCAGATCGAAGTCGTCGCTGGCAACCATTTCCGAGTGGTGGTTGGTCCGGTAGCGGTCGGCGACGATACGGGCGAACTTCGCTTCATCGAAAGCTGGATCGTCGAAGGCAATCGAACAAGTGTTCACCGGCGCCGGCGATAGTCCGGCCATCAGCGCCACGACGGCGCTCGAATCGACGCCACCGGAGAGGAAAGCGCCCAGCGGAACTTCGGAAATCATGCGCAGACGGACCGATTCGCGCAGCCGCCTGTTGAGTTCGTCGCAAGCATCCTCCAGCGACAGCGGTTGATGCAGGCTGAAGCGAAGGTCCCAATAGGGTTTCGGTTCGGCCAGCGGCTGACCCCGGCGCAGCGTCAGCGTGTGGCCCGGCGGCAATTTCCTCGCCTGGCAAAAGATCGTCCGCGGCTCGGCCACATAGCCCAGGGCAAAGTACTCCTCGACCGCCAGCGGGTCGATCTCGCGCGGCAGTCCGCCGTGCGCGAGCAGCGACTTCAGCTCAGAGCCAAACAGAAACAGCCCATCGGCCAGGCAGGCGTAGAACAGCGGCTTGACCGCCAGGCGGTCGCGGGCAAGGAAAAGCGTTTGCCGATGGCGGTCCCACAAGGCAAAGGCGAACATGCCGCGAAAGCGCTGCACACAACTTTCCCCCCACGACTCCCAGGCATGCACGATGACCTCAGTGTCGCTGCGCGTGTGAAAGACGTGGCCGAGTGAGAGCAACTCGGGAATGAGTTCCTGGTAGTTGTAGATCTCGCCGTTGAATACCACGCAAACGCTCTGGTCTTCGTTGTACAGCGGCTGCTGACCGGTCGACAGGTCGATGATCGACAGCCGGCGATGGCCGAGACCGAGGCCGGGCTCGACATGTATTCCGCCTTCGTCAGGGCCGCGATGGTGCTGTGACTCGTTCATTCGCGCCAGCGCGCCGCGATCCAGCTCACGCTGCCCGCGCAGATCGAAGATCCCGGTAATCCCACACATACCCTAGCTCTCAGAGGTTGTGAATGGCGGCCGGTGCCGGCCGCTTTGAGCGCGCAACTGGTCGTCATAAACCGCCAGGTATCTTGCGCACATCGTTGGCATGCTGAACTGGCGCTCAACCAAAGCCCGCCCAGCCAGTCCCGCCGCGCGTGCCGCTGGCGGATCAGCCGCGTAGGCGGCGATACGCTCAGCCATCGCCTCGATATCTCCTGCCGGCACAATCTCACCCGTTCGCCCACGATCGATCAATTCGCGGTTGCCGCCGACATCGGTGGCGACCACCGGCAAGCCGCTGGCCATCGCTTCGAGGATGGTGTTGGATATGCCCTCTGCCAGCGACGGAAGCACGAAGCAGTCCAACCCGCGCATGATCTCGGGCACATCATCACGTGCACCGGGCAGCCAGGCGTACTCGGCAACGCCCGCCTGTGCGAGCAGCGCCTGCGCCTCGGTGCGTAAGGGTCCTTCACCAACAATCACCAGCCGCAAACGCTCGACCAGCGCCGGATGCGCGCGCAAGGTTCGCACGAAAGCCCGCACCAGGTCGGTCTGGTTCTTCACCACTTGCATGCGCCCGACGCTTCCGACCAGCCACAGGCCAGGGTCGACGAAGGGGCAGCCGGCCGGCGCCTGGCGCGATGCAGCCGGATAGAAACGCATTATATCGACCCCATTGTAAATCTGTTCGATCTTGCCCGGCGGAACACCCACGGCGCTGACCAGATAGTCTTCGAGATCGCGTGAAAGCGCTATGTACTTGGTCACGAACGGACGGTAGAAGCGACGCACCCAGCGATATTTCCGACTTGAACCATCGAGATCGCCGACATCGCGTCCGTGTTCGCCATGAATGCGCACCGGGACGCCGGACAGCCAGGCGGGGACGACGACCTCGAGTGCAGCCAGGTTGCGACTGTGCACAATGGCCGGCTGCAGTTCCCTGAACAGCCGGTAGAGGCGTGGATAGATCCAGAAAGTATGTCCCGGCGCCTTCTCCAGGGCGATGAACTGGACATCGTGGCGAGCGATGCGCTGACGAAAATCGGTGATGTCGGTCAGCGCAATGATCACGTGCCGAAACGCTTCGGGCGGCAAACGATTGAGCAGATTGACCACCCCGTTCTCGAGACCGCCGACATCGAAGCGAAAAACGACGTGGGCAATCAGCGGACGTCGATCCTTCGCTGCTTTGCTCATCGGTTCTCCGCTGTCTGCCGCAGCGCATCCCTGATCGGCGCAGCAGCCGCTGCTGCGAAGTCATCGAGTATCGCTGGCGCCTCCACAGCTTGCTCGTGCGCTGCGTAGAGAATCACGACGGCCGAGTCATCGCCTTTTCCCATCAGGCGAGCGAGGGCCATGTAAGCCTTGGCCAGGGAATCGCTCGCTGTCCACCGTCCGTCAACCCAGTACCACTGCCAGACAGTCAGGCGCGTGTGCAAGCCGCTGCGCAACTGTGCCGAGCGCACCTTTAGCTCCTGGTGGTCGAAGCTGATGCGCTGCACCCCACCGGCCGTCCTCACCCAGAGCCGATCGTCGCTGCGCACCAGGCCGTTGGTCGAGGTGACCAGTTTACGCTGGTTGTTCTGCTGACGGTAATAGCCCAGGAAGAGTCCGGCGACACGCCCCTCTTTCGCGAAAGCCAAGTGTGTCTGGGCATTGGTCCCCGAGTAACTGGGTTGCCAATTCACGGCACCCTCCGGCGCAGGCTGCCAGCCGGGAATGGACGGAAGCGGCGCGAGTCGGCTGATCGGATCCGAGTGACGGTCATCGAGTTGCCACCTGACCAGGGGTCCGAGGGCCGAAACCACGACGGTTGCCACTGCACCGATGAGCAGCAGCGGAACGCTGGCTGAACCACTGGTGGATACTTCTGGACGCCGCTTGGCCGGGCGCGGCAGATGGTCCTCGCGCCAGCGCCCACCGACCCAGAACATCGCCATCATGACGACCCCGAAGAAGAGCCAACCGTAAACTACGTGGTCGACGCCAACCGCCAGTCGGTTGCTCGACAAATGACCGATCATGACGATCATGTAGGCGCGCAGCCAGTTGGCGACGACGGGAACGATGATCGACGCCAGCACGAAGATGATGCGCCGCTTCAGCGAGTGATACGTCAGATAGGCGAAGAGTGTGCCGACGGTGATCGACGCAATCAGGTAGCGCACGCCGCTGCAGGCCTCGACCACCGACCAGCTACCGCTTGGAATGACGAAACGCAGGCCTTCGGCGTGCACCGGTATGCCGGTGAGGCGTAAGCCGAAAATGGTCATCGCGGCGGTCCAGTCCATCAGCTTCGGCATGGCAAAATCGCCCAGCGGTACCGCGAAGAAGAGGAATAGCAAGGCAAAGGCAAGCGCACGTGCCACCGGCCAGCCGAGTACAGCGGGAACGGACAGGACGAGCATCCCGACGGCGGCAAACTGGGTGAACGAATTCACCGCTGCCAGGTCGCCGAGCAGCCAGAAGAAACCAACGCCGGCGAGGAGCAGCCATGCAGAGTAGCTCGGCCGAGGCGTCAGCAGGGCAATCTCGGAGCGCTTGCGCCAGATCAGCCAGAGCGTGATGGGCAGCACGACAAAACCATGCGCGTAGGTGTCGGAGCGCGCCCAGATACCCGCCATGCCCAGGAACGTGTGGCGAAAAATGAGCAGAATCAGTATCGTGACGATGAAGAACACGGGCAGGACCAAGCGCCACTGATGATCGTCAGCCTGCATTGTCCGACTTGCAACGATGTGATTCATGGGAAGGCTTTCGTTGATCTGACTCGGTCGCTCATCCTGGTTTTCGCTCGCTTGCGGCATTGGCCCCGGCACGCTCGCCGAGTCATCCGAGGTTGCGCACGATGAAGGGTCCGAGCCGGTTGGCAAGGCCGATCGGCAACTTCCGCCAGGTCTCGATGAGCAGTCTGTACTTGGCGTTTGACGGGTTGTTCTGGGGAATCGAGTCGCGCCGGTAGAGGCAGTACTCATAATGCAGGGCTTGCGGTTCAAACCCCCAGTTCTTCTTGAAAGCAAAGGATCCGGTGCCGCGCTTGCTTCGACCGTAGTCGAAGACCTTCACGCCGCGTTCGCAGGCGCGGCGCATGAGCTCCCAATACTTGAAATCGTTCGCCGCAAGCTCACGCGCGGAAAGCTCGTCCCCCGCCGAATACGGCAGCACCTCGTCGCGGAAGTAGAAGCTCAAGACGCTGCTTAGTGGCCGCTGCGTCGGGTCAACGACGGTGAGCACCTCGCAGTCGGCCGCGAAGACCTCGCGCAGGGCCTGGAAGTAACGACGCGGGAACGCCGGCGTGCCATGTCGATGAACGTTGTCGGCATAAAGGGCGAAGAAGCGGTCGATATCGGGGTCAAGCTCGCTGCGCAAGCCGTTCTTGATTCCCTTGCGGACCATGGCGCGTTGCTTGCGAGGAATGGCCAGCATGTTCGCGTCAACTTCTTTGGCAATCTCCTTGCGGAAGCGCACATAGAGATCCTGCGTCGGCCAATCGGCATGACGCTGACCGACGTTGCGCATTTCCAGATGGTCTACCCGTAGGCGGCGCGCGCGCGTCTGCGCTTCCTGCTCGAGCAGTTCCACCGCCTCCTGGCTGAGCGCGGCGATTCCACCGTACATGGCAAACGGCAGCGAGACGAGCGAATTGCCGAACAGCAGACTCTTCACCTGAGCCAGGGGCAGAACGCCTTCGATGACGCCAGCCCGCTCGGCAAAAAGAAAATGCGTCCGGTGCTTGAAGACCTCACCGACGATCCTCTGCCAGCCCGCCTTGTGGAAGAACGTCGCCTGGGGACAGGAGTCGACGAAGGCGTCCCAGCGCGCCGCGGTCGCCGCATCGTCTGCACGCAATTCCCTGAGATGCAGTGGCGCCAATCCAGAAGCCGCTTCGCCGGTGGCTTGCCCGCTGGTCACCGACAAGCTCCCGGCGCTACCGTATCGGTGGGGAGAAACACCTGGTCTACCCGCCCCCACTGAAAATCTGTCAGGAGTCGCTGCAGGCGGCCTTCCATATGGTGCAGATTGATGTAGTGGCGAAAGCGTGTCTTGGCGTCGATGCCGGCAACGCGTGGCTGTCGCGCATCGATCTCCCAGGGATGGAAGTAGAAGATTGCCGGTTGCCGGTCAATCGCGTTGACCCGCCGGAGCAGCCAGCGCGAAAGGGCATAGGGCAGCAGGCGGAAATAGCCGCCGCCGCTGGCCGGCCAGTTTCGTTCGAAAAAGCGCGCTGTGGTGACCGGTAGCTCGATCAACCCGGCGCGGACGCGATGCGCGAAGCGCGGCGCGTCGGGCATGCCGTAGTGGTCGTGGCGAATCGGGTAGATGCTCGAGCTGTAGCGATAACCAGCGCGCTCAAGGCAGTCGAACGCCCACAGGTTCTGCTCGCCGATCGAAAAACTCGGCGCTCGGTAGCCTTTGACCTCCTGACCAGAGAGGTCTTCCAGCAAGCGCTTGGCCGAGCCGATGTCGGCCGCGAATTCGGCCGGGCTCAGATCGCTCGCGCGCTCGTGCCCATAACCATGGCTAGCCAGTTCGTGGCCGTCGGCGACGATGCGGCGGACGAGCTGCGGGTAGCGCTCGGCAATCCAGCCCAGGGTGAAGAAGGTCGCTTTGGTTCCTTGCTCGTTGAGCATGGCCAGAATGCGCTCGACGTTGCGCTCGACCCGGCATTCGCGCGCCTCCCACTCGCTGCGGGCAATGTAGGGGGCTAGCGCCGAGACCTGAAAGTAGTCCTCGACATCGATCGTCAAGGCGTTGGTGATCGCTTGATCCGCCATCGTGCAATGACTGCCGCGATCAGTGCTGACTTGCCGAATGTCGCGCGAGGAGCCAGCGCGCCAGATCGGCGGCGATCCGCTCAGCCGCGCGGCCATCCCACAGCTCGGGAAGACGGCCGCTCTTGCCGGCGCCGCTCAGAATCTGATCTACACCCTGACGAATCGCCAGCGGGTCGCTGCCGACGAGCGTGTTGGTTCCCTGGTCGACGGTAATCGGCCGCTCGGTATTCGCCCGCAAGGTCAGACAGGGAACGCCCAGCGCCGTCGTTTCCTCTTGCAGGCCACCTGAATCCGACAGGACCAGGCGAGCACCGGCGAGTAGACCGAGCATCTCGAGGTAGCCTTGCGGCGGCAGCAGAACGACACGCGGGCTGCTTAACAGATGCGCCAAGCCGAATCGTTCGATGTTGCCGCGCGTCCGCGGATGCAGCGCCATGACCAAGGGAATGCGCTGCGCGGTCTCACTGAGCACGGCGAGCAAGGGCGCCAGCGTTTCGACCTGATCGACGTTCGACGGACGATGCAGCGTGACGACGCCATAACCCTGCGCAGCGCCGATGAGGGCCGGGTCAAATCCGGCCTGCCGCAGGGTTTGCGCAGGTGGATGAGCGAACTCCCGGTTGGCGAGCAGGGAGTCGATCATCACGTTGCCGACAAATGACACGCGTTCCGCCGCGACCCCTTCGCGCGCCAGGTTGTCGTGTGCGCTGCGCTCCGTCGTATACAGGCGGTCAGCAAGTTGGTCGGTCAGTACCCGGTTGATTTCTTCCGGCATCGCCCGATCATGGCTGCGCAGCCCCGCTTCGACGTGCACGACCGGCACCAGCTTCTTGGCGCAGACCAGCGCGCAGGCAAGCGTCGAATTGACGTCGCCAACGACCAGCACGCATGACGGTCGGTACTCGTCGAGCAGGGGCTCGAAGCGGCGCATGACCTCCGCCGTCTGCACCGCATGCGTTCCCGAGCCGACCTCGAGGTTGATATCGGGATGCGGCAGACGCAGGTCGACGAACAGCCGATCGTTCATGTCCTTGTCGTAGTGCTGGCCGGTATGGACGAGCAGCGTCGGGACAACCGGGCAATGCGCACTGAAAGCGCGCAGGATCGGGGCCATCTTCATGAAATTCGGCCGTGCGCCAACAATGCAGGCGACCGGTCCCAGAGCGCTGGGCCATTCCTTGTCTGCCACCGGAGAACTCCTTTTCAGCCTATTGTTGCCTTGCCCGGACAGCGTCTATGAGCTGCTGAAGCAAGGAGAGAAGCGCTGCATTGTTACGTTCCAGACGGAGAATGCCGCGCTCGATGCGAATCATGCGCTGTTCAGCCTGCCCGCTCTTCATGTCGGCGATGACGCGTGAGGCCTGATCGGCAGTACTCGCGTCGAGCGAAAGGCGCGACAGGTCGACTTCGAGGACGTTGCTGTCGCTCAACTGCATGCTCATCGCGGCATGCTCACCATCGCCCACCCGGCTCGCCACCATCGACACGCTGGATTGCGTCTCTTCCTTGATCTCGCGCGCCACTTCTTCGACATCAGTACGCGAGAATTCGCTCTTTCCGTTCAGGTAGCCGGAAAGCAGAAGCCGATCGCAGTGCGCGTTGATCCGCCGCGGTACGCCGCCGCTGGCCTGAAAGATCGCATCGTAGGCCTCGCTGTCGAAGCGCGGCAGACCGGTCGAACCGGCGCAGCGGAGCCGGTGTTCGATATACGCCTGCGTCTCCTCGCGGTCCATCGGTCCAATGTGGCACGCGGCGATCACGCGCTGGCGCAACTGGACCATTTCGTGGCTTTGCATGATCTTGCGGAACTCAGGCTGACCAATCAGGAAGCTCTGCAGCAGCGCCTGCGTGCCAAACTGGAAGTTCGACAGCATACGCAGTTCTTCGACCGCCCGCGGAGTAAGGTTCTGCGCCTCGTCAACCACCAGCAGGCAACGTTTTCCCTGGCGCGTGACGTCGATCAGGTAAGCTTCCAGCGAGAGCAGCATGTCGGACTTGCCGGCATTCTTCGTCGGCACGCCAAATGCGGCAGCGACCATGCGCAAGGTGTCTTCGGCACCAAGCTGAGTCGTGACGAGCTGCCCGGCAACAACCTTGGTCTGATCCAGATCGTTGAGCAGGCCGCGCACGATCGTCGTCTTACCCGCCCCGACCTCGCCGGTCACGACGATGAACCCTTCGTTCTGGCTCAAGCCGTATTCGAGGTAGGCCATCGCGCGCCGGTGCTGCTTGCTGGCGTAGTAGAACGAGGGATCAGGATTCAGCTGAAAAGGCTTGCTGGTCAAGCCGTAGAAGGATTCGTACATGGCAAACGATCAAAAACTGTGCGAGAGTCCGCCACTGAGGGCACTCTCAGTGTAGCCGCCAACGCCGCTCCCAACGGTCCGGCGCAAGCCGACGCTGGCGCTCGTCTTCGGCGAAATCTGCGTGGTCAGAAACAAATACGCAGCTCGTGTCGTAGTCTCCGGCGAACCGGCAACAAAACTCGTGCTGTGCTGCTGGCTGAGCAGGAGAGACAGGGCGGACAGGCCCGACAACTGGTGCGCCCAACTGAGGCCTACTCCGCGTTGCCGCGTTCCGTCCGCGCTGGCCGCGCTTCCCGTAGCGCCGCTCACCACACCCAGGGACTGCTGTTCGCTTTGGGTTGCCGTCAGCGTAACCGTATTGCGCGCGCCGAGCAGTGCCACCGAGAACTGCTGCCGCTTCTGCAGATTGGCGGTGTTGCTCAGGTAGCCATTGACGACACTGCCATCAACCGGCAAGCCTCGGCTTTGCAGGAACTGGATGACCTGCGCACGAATGGCATCGGGCGCCATTCCCGGATTGATCGCGGCCACGAGCGAATAAATCGCGTCGTAGTTCGAGCCGACGCTGGTGCTGGTCGCGTTCGACGGCTGAAACGACACATCGCGCGTTGCACTGTAGGTCCACAGCGAGCGCGGCATGCGGTGGCTGAACTCGACGGAATAGCCGTCGCCGAAGAATCGCCTGGTCTTGCTCGCGGCGAGCTTGCTGCGCGGGTCGGGTGTCCACACAAAACCATAACTGCCGGTAGTGTTGCTCTCCTGCTCCTGGCTGACATAGTTGTTGGATTCCCTGCCATTGCTCAGCCACACCTGCCACTGCGGGCTCAGCCGATAGAGCAGAGTCAGCGCATAGCGCGTTGCCTCGAGATTCCTGCCTCGTGTGTAGTCCGTTGTCTCGCGGCTCACGTCGATCGCCCAATCCAGAGGTCCCCAGCGGGTATTACCGGAGAGCTTTCCTTGCCACTCGCTGGAGTCCATGTCGCCCTGGCCCGACTGCGACCGGGTGATACCTGCCTTGTAACGCAGCAGGTAATCCATCGACGAGAAGATCTGACCGCGAATATACGGCGACACGCTATAGGTCGAGGTTTCCGTCTGGTTGGCGTTCACGTTCACGTTGCTGCCTGGGGAGACGGCTCCGAGCGGGGTCAGATACTGCTGCGAGATGTTTCCCATGGCGTCGATGAACAGCCAATCCTCAATGGCTTCGAGCATGCCAACAGCATTCAGCGCGTTCCTGTGATTGTTCGCCGACGACTCGCGCACATAGAGGTTTTGCGTCAGCGCGTAGCTGAGGCGAAGTTTGCCGCGCGCGCCCTTACCATCGATCAAAATCCCGGGCGTCAGGCTGGTCACCAGGTCGCTCGTCCGGTTGCCGCCGGGTGAGAGAAAGACGTTGTCGCTGAGCGTCGCGCTGACGGCCAGCGTCGGCGTCACGTGCCAGTTCTCGGCGTACGTCGGGAAAGCTGCCGCCCAGAGAAGGGCGCCCGCACGCCAGGCGCACGCCGCCAGCAGCGGTCTCGGCTGGCGAGGACGCGCGGCCTCGCTTGGGAAATGAGGCTCTCCAGCGCTGCGCTTGTCGCCACGCATAGGATCAGCTGCGCTCGGAGCCATAACCATAACCATACCCGTAGCCGTAGCCATAACCGTAACCGTAGCCATCCTGCGTCGTAGCGCGCGCCTGGTTGAGGAGCAGGAGCTTGACCGGGCATGAATCAATGGCAGCCAGGGCGTGTTTGACGTCGCTCTTGATCGTGCTCTCGGCCCTGACAACGATGACGACCTGTCCCATATGGGTGGCCAGGACGCGCGCCTCGGTGGTCATCAGTAACGGCGGCGAATCGAAAATGATGATGCGGTCCGGGTAGCGATTGGCCATTTCGTCGAGCAAGGCGATCATCGCATCGCTGGCAAGGAACTCGGTGGCGCGCTGGTGTTGCGTACCGCTCGGCAGGAGCGTCAGCTTTTCGACGTTGGTCCTCAGGAGTACGTCGGACAAGGTGCTGGTTTCATGCGTCAACACGTCGAGCAGGCCGGCCGATGCGTTCAAATTGAGCATCTTGAGTACGGATGGTTTGGGTACATCGGCGTCAACGAGCATCACCGTGTTGTCCAGTTCCATGGCAATGCTCATCGCCAGATTGATCGCCGTAAAGCTCTTGCCTTCGCCGGGCAATGCGCTGGTGACCATGATCAGGTTGCCGCGCCTGATCGGCGCAGCTCCCCTACCCATGGCGTTGGCGATCAAGGGTCGCTTGATCACGCGATACTGATCGGCCAGGCGGGAGCGTGGCGCATCGGGACTGATCAGGCCGACGGCGGCGAGCGCCGCCAAGTCGAGGTCGACCCGGCGGGAAACCATTGCCCCCGGTGGCACGCTGGCGACGGCCAAAGCTGGCGTGCTGTCGACCGCTGCGGGACGCGGCGTCACGGCGGGTGACTCTGCCCCGGCACCTGGCAAGGCGACGGCTGCGTCCACTGTCGAGTCAGCTTGCACCGGCGCCGGCGCCGGCGCCGCGTCGGCAACCGACTGCGGGATATCCACTCCCGCCCGTCGCAGTTGTTCCAGGCGCTTGGCCGCTTGTTCGATGAGGCTCATGGATTTTCCTCAGACACTACGGATGGAAAACACGAACAGGACGACCAGTCCCGCTCCGTAAATCGCAACGAGCGCCACGCAAGCCCCGAGGAAACGAAGCAGATCCCGCTTCTCGCGGCGCTTGCTGTCCTCGTTGATCAGCATCGAAACGGTTCCCAGCAGCGGCAAGCCGCACTCCTCGCGCAGCGAACGCGAGTCGAAGAAGACCGGGCGGATCTGGCTGGCGGCAAAAGTGGAGAGAATGCCAGCGGCGAGCGACAGTAGAAGTGTCAGCGGCAGCAACAAGGTGCGATTCGGCGCCACCGGTTTCGGCGAGACGCGTGGCGGGTCGATCAGGCGGAAGTCGACACCCGCCGTGCTGTCCATTTCGCTACCCATGGTCGCCGATTCACGGCGCTGCACCAGTTGCTCGTAATTCTTCTTGTTGATGTCGTAATCGCGGTTGAGCTGGGCAAACTCGGCTTCGATCTGTGGAACCAGATTGATCGACGCTTTCATCCGATCGTAACGCGACTGATATTCGCTTACCCGGGTCTGCAAGGCGGCGACTCGGGCTTCCGTTTCCGACAGGGCAACTTTCAGTTGCTGATAAACCGGATTGCTGCTGGCGGCTGTTGACGGACTGCTCAACGCCGTCTTGCGGCGGGCAATGATCTCCTGCTGCTTCTGCTCCTCGAGTTCCTTGATCAGCCGGCGCGTGCTGACCACATCCGGATGCTGGTCGGTAAAGCGCTGCAGCATGGCATCCAGGTTACGCCGCATGGCGTCGATGCGCCCGTCGATCTCGGGCACCGAAACACCGGCGACCGATTCGGGAGCGACGGTATCGGACTGGACGACCGGATCTTCACCGACGATCTGGTGCTTCAGCGCGTCGCGCGACTCCTGCGCTTCGCGCAACTCGAGCCGTGCCTGTTCGAGCAAACCGCCAAGCTCGCCCATTCGGGTCAGATGGTCTTTGCCTTCGGACCCCTGCAGGTTGAGGTTGCGCAACTTGAATTCCTTCAGACGCGACTCGGCCTCTTCCAGCTTCTTCTCGTACGTCTTGATCTGTTCCTCGAGAAACTTCTTGGCCGATTCGGCGTCACGCCGCGTGTCGCCAAGGTTGGACTCGACGAAAATCGAGACCAGCGACTGCACCACGCGCTTCGCCTGCTGCGGATTACTATCGCGGAAGACGATCGTGTAGATGTTGTCGCGCGTCGTGTTCTGAATCTTCAAGGCAGACATCAGATCCTCTGCCAGCGTATCGCGTTCGGCCTTGGTCTGGACCTTGAGGTCGAGATCGGCCATCCGGATAAGCTTGTCGACATTCGGCCGCGAGATCAGCGTGCGGCTCAACATCATGATCTGCTGATCGAAGTTTGGCTGCGTCACCAAGCCAGACATCAGCGGCCGCAAGATCGATTGCGTGTCAACATAAATGCGCGCCGAGGCCTCGTACTTGTCCGGCATGAGCAGAACCAAGGCCACACTAGCCACACTGACAATCCAGGCGACGCCCACTCCGAGCCAGCGGCGCTTCCACATGCCGCGCAGCATTGCAGTCGCTTGTCGAAGCAGTTCATCCATCGGATTCAGACTCTAACAAGAAGATGTGACAAAGGAACCCGCTGCCGCCTCGTGCCGTACTGCACAAGCCAGCAACAGTCCGACCAGACGGAGCAAGAGGCAGCCGGCAGATCAGAACCAGCTCTGTGGGATGATCAGCACATCACCCGGTCGCATATCCACGTTTGCAGAAATGTCGCCGCGCCGGATCAGATCCGCCAGGCGGACGCTGTACTGAGTATTCCCCTCGGCGCTGCGCAGCAGCTTGGCGCCGTTGCCATCGGCAAAATCGGTCAGACCGCCGACGGCGATCATCACGTCAAGCAAGGTCATGTTCTGCCGATAGGGAAGTGTCTGCGGCTTCGAGGCTTCGCCCAGAACCCTGATCTGCTCGCTTTGCGTGCCGATGAAGCTGGTCACCACAACGGTCACCACCGGGTCGCGAATGAAGGTGCCGAGCGCCTTCTCCATATCCCGCGCCAGAGCTGTCGGCGTCTTGCCCATTGCCTGCAGATCCTCGATCAGCGGTGCTGCAATCAGCCCATCAGGCCGCACCGGGACGGTCATCGAGAGTTCCGGGTTACGCCAGACGATGATATTGACGCTGTCGCCAGGTCCGATGATGTAACGATAGTCCGGCGACGCCGCGCTGGTCGGCGCTGGCGGCAACGAGCTCGCACAGCCAGCCAGCAGCACCCCGCAGACGCCCACCGCAACCCAGCGCAGTCCGGCGCCCAGCACTGTACACAGGCGTGTCAACATCACTCTCTCCTTATCGTCATTCGTGCTCGGCCGCCAGCGAATCACGCTGCCTGTCCCGCCAGCACGGCGAGCACCTGTTCTATGGGCATATCATGCAGAGCGTGACAGTATAGTGGAAATCGCCCGCCAAGCAACGTCGTTTGGACGCCTGCGTCAGCCCTCACCGAATGCCTGCAGAGTATCTGCAATCTGCCGCTGCACGCGTCAATTACTCCACACTTGACGGCATTTGCTCGCCTGCGCTGAATGGATCCACTACGACAAGCCCGCGTTCGCCCGCGGTCATCGCGCCCGGCACAGTGGTTCGTCAGCCAGCGGCAACCGCGCGGCACGCCCGGCCTGGTGGCGCCGGCCGGCAGCCAGCGGGGAAGCGGGTACAGCGCGCCCGGCTGGCGCTGAATGCTGGCTGCACTGTCGGAGTGGAAATTTCACAGACGAGCTTCCCTTTTCGCAATACGAAAAGAAACGAGTAAGAGCATGTTTTCTTGGTATAAAAAATATCTCTTATGTCTTATATAAGACTGTTGATTGCGTGGAGAAAGCCCTCTATACTTCTCGCCATTGGTCACCCGCGCAGTACGCGCCAAGGCTGGTTGTTTGACGCATGGGTGTCACCATAGTCCCAACCGCACTTCGTTATCTTTGGAGAGGTAAACCATGAGTACTAGAGAGCAGCAGATCGCCGAGCTGGAGAAAGACTGGGCCGAGAATCCCCGCTGGAAGGGAATCAAACGTGGCTATTCCGCTGCCGATGTCGTCCGTCTGCGCGGCTCCTTCCCAATCGAGTACACCGTGGCCCGGCGCGGTGCCGAAAAGCTGTGGCATCTCGTCAATAACGAACCCTACGTCAACTGCCTCGGTGCGCTGACCGGTGGTCAGGCGATGCAGCAGGTGAAAGCGGGCGTCAAGGCGATCTACCTGTCAGGCTGGCAGGTCGCCGCCGACAACAACTCGTACGCCGCGATGTATCCTGACCAGTCGCTCTATCCGGTCGATTCGGTACCGAAAGTGGTCGAGCGGATCAACAACTCGTTCCGCCGCGCCGACGAAATCCAGTTCTCGAAAGGCGTGAACCCTGGCGACCCGGGCTATATCGACTACTTTGCGCCGATCGTCGGCGACGCGGAAGCCGGTTTTGGCGGTGTGCTCAACGCGTTCGAGCTGATGAAGGCGATGATTCGCGCCGGCGCCGCAGGGGTGCACTGGGAAGACCAGCTCGCCTCGGTCAAGAAGTGCGGTCACATGGGCGGCAAGGTCCTGGTGCCGACGCAGGAGGCCGTGCAGAAGCTGATCGCTGCGCGTTTCGCTGCCGACGTCTGCGGCGTGCCGACGCTGGTCATTGCCCGCACCGACGCCGAAGCGGCTGACCTTCTCACTTCCGACTGCGACAGCAACGATCAGCCTTTCGTCACCGGCGAGCGCACCTCGGAAGGCTTCTACAAGACGCGCAAAGGTCTGCAGCAGGCGATTTCGCGTGCCGTCGCCTACGCCGAATACGCCGACATGGTCTGGTGTGAAACCGGTACACCCGACCTCGAGTTCGCGCGCAAGTTCGCCGAGGCGGTGCGCAGCGCCTATCCGGGCAAACTGCTCGCCTACAACTGCTCGCCATCGTTCAACTGGAAGAAGAATCTGGACGACGCGACGATCGCCAAGTTCCAGCGCGAACTCGGCGCAATGGGCTACAAGTACCAGTTCATCACGCTTGCCGGCATCCACAACATGTGGTACCACATGTTCGATCTGGCGCAGGACTACGTGGCACGCGGCATGACCGCCTACGTCGAGAAGGTGCAGGAACCCGAGTTCGCCGCGCGCGAGCGGGGCTACACCTTCGTTTCACACCAGCAGGAAGTCGGCACCGGGTATTTCGACGAAGTGACGACGGTCATCCAGGGTGGCGCATCGTCGGTCACCGCGTTGACCGGTTCGACCGAAGAAGAGCAGTTCCACTAAAGCGCACAATCCCGGCCGACATCCTTCCGTCGGCCGGCAGAGGTTCTCGACAGGGAAGGAAAAAGCCGCGCGCGAGCGCGGCCTTTTCCTTCTGACTGCTCGCTGCACGGCTTGCTGGCCGCTGGCAAGCGGCGCTCGGGCGGCCCGCCTAGGCCCTCGCCAGACAGTTGCGATAGCGCGTGTCGACCCGGCGAGCGAACCACTCGGTGGTCAGCGGACGGGTGATCTTCGGGCTCTTCAGGGCAATCCGCGGCAGCATCTCACGCGCCGCCAGTTCGCCGCCGCTCGTGTCGGCGAGCAGATAGACGCGCTGGTAGAGCGCACTCTGTTCGAAGGCCAGCGTCTTTTCCAGCAGGAGGTCGCGCCCGATGGCCGCCTCGCTCAGCCCCAGGCGCGTGCGCAAGGCAAGCACGGCGCGCTGCGTAGCGCTGCTTTCGGCGGACGGCTGACCATCCTGGTAGCGCAGCAGATCGCCGTCGAGTTCGAGCGGACGGCCAGCCAGTCGCGCAACGACGGCCTGAAACGCAGCATTGCGGCTGGCGTAACGCCCCGCGTTGAAGTCGGCAAAACGATGCAGCATCTGCCGGTAGGTCGTCGGATAATCGAGCAGGAAGGCAATGCCGAAGTAGACGCCGCCGCGCCGCGTGAACACCTCGTCACGTACGCTGCCGCTACGCCGATACGGATAGGGCCGGCGGCGCATCTGCTCCTCGGCGAATTCTATGCTGACCTGCATCGGGCCGCCGGTGCGCACCGGGTTGTAGCCCGAGAACAAGGTCTTGCCGAAAGGCAACTCGGAGATCATGTCGTCGAACAGCGCATTCATCTGCTTTTCGGTACGCAGCGCGTCGATACGCGCCTTGTAGCTGCGTCCGTCGGGTGAAGGCTTGAGCAGGGCAAGCTCGACGACCAGCTTGGGGATCCCATAGCTCGTGCGTCGTCGTTCGATCTCCCGCCCGACGATGCGACCCAGACCAGCGACCGGCGGGTCGGCGACGAAGCCCGATTCCTGCTCGATGACGGCCATCGCCGCACACAGCTTTTCCGGTATCAACGGCAACTGCAAGGCGTCAAAGGCGGTAGCGATGTCGGCCGCCCAAGCCGAGCGCTCGCCCACGCTGGCGGGCAGCAGGCGGCTGACCAGGGCACGTGCCTCACCAGAATCGGCAGGCAGCAGCACCAGCGGCGCGCGCGCCGGCGGCAAGGGCTGCGGCACCGGCAGTGGCTTCGCCGTTTCGCGTGGTGGCAAAGGCAGCGGCGAAGGCAGTGGCAGCGTCGACGAGGGCGCCGGGCGAACCGGTGGCGACGGTCGCGATTCGAAGCTGCCATCGCTGGCGCATCCGGACAGGACGGCGGCGACCATCAGACAGGCGATCAGGCTCCGCCGCCGACACCGAACGTCGGGCGAGCGCGCGGCTGACCCCAGCGTGTTCGGCCTACTCACCGGCGACCCGGCCCTCGCGCCGCAAGTCGGCACCACCTGAAAGGACACCGGCACGATGCCGGCGTATTGCCTGCAGACCGCTGACCATGCCGATCTCCTTGACCTCGTGGCCGCGCGCCTGCAGCGCCTCAGTGGTCGACGGCGGGAAACGCTTTTCCTCGAGCAGGGTCGGTCCGTTCAGCGAGCCGAAGTTGGGCAGGTCGATCGCCTGCTGCAGCGGGAAGCCCCAGTTGAGCGTGGCATAGAGCAGCTTGGCCGTGTAGTGAATGATCAGCGCGCCGCCCGGCGAGCCGCCGCTGAGCACGAGATCGCCGCTATCGTCATCGAAAACCAGCGTCGGACTCATCGACGAACGCGGGCGCTTGCCGGGCTCGACGCGGTTGGCAATCGCTACGCCATTGGCGTCGCTCGGGGCAAAGGAAAAGTCGCTCAATTCGTTGTTGAGGAGAAAACCCCTGACCATCTGACGTGCGCCGAAGGCGTCCTCGATCGTCGTCGTCATCGCCAGCGCGTTGCCGTAGGCGTCGACGACGCTCAGGTGCGAAGTGCCGTGCTCGAACTGTTCGGGCATCGGCGCGTAGCTCAGCATCGCCCCGCGCGGTTGCCCCGGCGGCGCGACGCGCATGCTTTGCTCGCCGATCAGTTGCGCCCGCGCGAACAGGTAATCCGGGTTGATCAGGGACTGCCAGCCATCGGCCGGCGCTCTGACGAAGTCCGGATCGGCGACGTACTGCGCGCGGTCGGCGAAGGCGAGGCGCGCGGCCTCGGTGTAATAGTGCAGCCACAGCGGGTCCTCCGCTTTCAGACTGGCGGCTGCGGTCTGCTCGAGGATGCCGAGGATCTGGGCGATCGCGATGCCACCCGAACTGGGTGGCGGAAAACCGCAAATGCGGTAGGTGCGCGGGGGATCGACTTCCTTCGGCGAATAGCGGTGGCAGAGCGGCGTCCGCTTTTTCGCCTGATAGCCAGCCAGATCGGCCAGGCTGAGGCGGCCCGGGTTGGCGTGCTTCTGGACCTTGTCGACGATCGCCTGGGCGATTTCGCCTTCGTGCAGCGCGCGTGCGCCTTCGCTCGCGATGCGCCGCAGGACTTCCGCCAGCTCCGGATTGCGCAGGATGCTGCCGACTGCCCGCGGCTGGCCGTCGGCGCCGTAGAAATACGCCGCGGCGCTCGGGTCGCGCGCCAGATACGGGTCGCTGCGCAATTGCTCGTGCAAACGTCGGCTGACAGGGAAACCGCCCTCGGCGAGCGCGATCGCCGGCCCGAACAGGCTTCCCCAGGAAAGCCTGCCGTACTCGGCATGCGCCATTTCGAGCATGCGCAGCGTGCCCGGAACGCCGACTGCGCGGCCGCCGATGATCGCTTCGTGAAAAGCCATCGGCTGCCCGTCGGGCTTCAGGAAGAGCTTCTCGCTGGCCGCCGCCGGCGCTGTTTCGCGACCGTCGTAGGCCAGCGTGCGGCGCCCGTCGTCGTGCAGAAGAAAAGCGCCGCCGCCAATACCGCTCGACTGCGGTTCGACCAGGGTGAGGACCATTTGCGCGGCAATCGCGGCGTCGACCGCGGAACCTCCGGCGTACAGAATTTGCTGGCCGGCTTCGCTGGCCAGCGGATGCGCGGTGGCCACGGCAAACTTGCGACCGCGCCAACCGGTCGGCGCGATCTCGCCGGGCGCGGTTTTCGCCGGACGCAGTTCGCTGTCCGCGGCCTCCGGCGTCGGCGTGCTCGAACAGGCTGCCGCCAGCAGCGCGGCAAGGAAGAGAAGCGGGAGGGAGACAGGTTTCATGGCGGGCCTCCAGGTCGACGTATCCCGACTTTGTCTCATTCAAGCTACCTGCGCGTCAAGAGACATTTTCTGCCTGGCGACCGACTTGCCTGAGACGCTTTATTAGTATATACTAATATTCATGCGAAACGACACTCCAGCCATCTCCAGCCCGATGACTCGGCGAATCGTCTACCTACGCTTCCGCCGACTCGTCAGCGTCGGCCGCCTGCTCTTCGCCGGCGGCGTGGTGGCTGCGTCAGCCGCTGCCTACAGCCAGTCGAGCCAGTCGACGAACGACTACGTCGTACAGACCAAGGCAGTCGAGGCGACGCTGCCGGCGGACGCGCTTGTCGAGGCGGCGCGTCAGGCGACCGTCGCGGCGCAGGTCTCCGGCCGGCTGGTCGAAGTCCATGTCGATGCCGGCCAGAGCGTGCGCAAGGGCGAGCTGCTGATGCGCATCGACGCGCGCGAAGCGAGCGAGGCGGCGGCGGCGGCGACCGCGGCGTATGTCAACGCGCGGGCCAACCACGAGCGGCTGCTCAGACTGCAGCGCCAGGGCTTCATCAGTCAGGCCGCGCTCGACAAGGCGAAGGCCGAGTTCGACGCCGCGTCGGCAACGCACAAACAGGCGAGCGCCGGTGTCAGCCACGCGACAGTGCGCGCGCCGATTGGCGGCGTCGTCGCCGAGCGACTGAGCGAACTCGGCGAAATGGCGACGCCGGGTAAGCCGCTGCTCTCGATCTACGATCCACAGAGCCTGCGCCTGAGCGCAGGCATCGCGCAGCACCGCCTGCCGCAGATCCGCC
>NZ_JAVMKF010000024.1:0-9351 GCF_031732815.1 Accumulibacter sp.
CGCAAGCCGACGCTCGATCGCCTTTTCGCCAACTATTCAAACATTACGCTGCGCGCGCATGGTACCGCCGTGGGCATGCCGTCCGACGAGGACATGGGCAATTCGGAGGTGGGCCACAATGCGATCGGGGCCGGGCAGGTGTATAGCCAGGGCGCCGCGCTGGTCGCCGACGCGATTGCCACCGGTTCGATCTGGCAGGGCGCTGCCTGGCGCGAGGTTGTCGCCGGCGCCAAGGCGGCGCGCAGCACGATCCATTTCATCGGTCTGTTCTCCGACGGCAACGTCCATAGCCATCTTGATCACCTGCGCGCACTCGTCGAGCGCGCCCGGGAAGAGGGTGTGCGGACGGTGCGGGTGCACATTCTGCTCGACGGGCGCGATGTTCCGGAGACCAGTGCGCTCGACTACGTCCTGCCTTTCGAAGCTTTTCTGACGCAGATCAGCAGCGCCGATTTCTCCGCCCGCATCGCTTCCGGTGGCGGCCGCATGAACATCACGATGGATCGCTACGAGGCCAACTGGACGATGGTCGACAAAGGATGGCAGACGCACGTCCTCGGTCAGGGTGAGCAGTACGCCAGCGCCTCGGCGGCAATCGAGGCGCTGCGCGCCAGGTTTCCCGGGACGATCGATCAGGACCTGCCACCCTTCGTGATTGGCGAGAACGGCCAGCCGGTCGGTACGATCGAAGACGGCGACTCGGTGGTTTTCTTCAACTTCCGCGGCGACCGCTCGATCGAAATCACGCGCGCTTTCGAAGAAGCGGGTTTCGACAAGTTCGACCGCGTTCGCGTGCCGCAGGTGACCTACGCCGGCATGCTGCAGTACGACGGCGATCTCAAGTTGCCGAAGCGTTTCCTGGTCGATCCGCCGGCGATCATGGACACGATGGGCGAATGGTTTGCGAAAGCCGGCATCACGCAGTTCGCCTGCTCGGAAACTCAGAAGTTTGGTCACGTGACGTACTTCTGGAACGGCAATCGGTCGAACAAGTTTGCCGGCGAGACCTACCACGAAGTGCCGAGCGACGTCGTTCCGTTCGAACAGCGGCCGTGGATGAAGGCGGCCGAGATCGCCGACGCGATGATCGACGCGCTGCGCAGCGGTGAATACCGGACGCTGCGGTGCAATTTTGCCAATGGGGACATGGTTGGCCATACGGGCAGCTTTCGTGCGGCGACGATGGCGATCGAAGCGGTCGACCTGCAACTGGCGCGCATCCTGCCGGTGATCGATGCGCTCGGCGGCGTGGCGCTGATCACCGCCGACCACGGCAACGCCGACGAGATGTACGAGATCGACAAGAAGACCAGGCAGCCGGCGAAGAACGCCGACGGGTCGTTCAAGGCGAAGACGTCGCACACACTCAATCCGGTGCCGCTGATCCTCTACGATAACGTCAGCGGCGGCAAGCTGGCCCTGCAGCAGACGGCGAACGCCGGCCTGTCGAACCTTGCGGCGACGATGGCCAATCTGCTGGGTTTCGAGAAACACGCCAAGTGGGACGATAGCCTGCTGGTCGTTCGCTAGCGCGGTGCCGCGCTTCGTCCGTCGGTGCGGCGGAGCGCGGTTTCAGGGCAGGTGCTGTTCGCCCGCGTAGAGTTCGCCGATCGTCTCGCGGCGGCGGACGAGGTGCGCCTGCGCTCCGTCGAGCATGACCTCGGCCGCGCGTGGGCGGCTGTTGTAGTTGGAGCTCATCGCCATGCCGTATGCGCCGGCCGACAGGACCGCCAGCAGGTCGCCTGGGGCGAGGGCAAGCGCCCGTTGATGACCGAGGAAATCGCCCGATTCGCACACCGGTCCGACGATTTCCCAGATCGCCGTTGCTTCGGCGCGCGGCGTCACGGGCACGATGTCGTGCCAGGATCCGTAGAGCGCCGGCCGGGCGAGATCGTTCATCGCCGCATCGACGATGGCGAAGTTCTTCGCTGCACCCGGTTTCAGGTACTCGACGCGGGTCAGCAGCAGGCCGGCGTTACCCACCAGGCGGCGCCCGGGTTCGAGCAGAACGCGCAGTTTTCGTCCGGCCAGGCGGGCGAGCAGCGGTTGCAGGTAGTCGGCAATCGAGGGTTCGCTCTCGTCGCGATAGCGAATGCCGAGCCCGCCGCCCAGATCGACATGTTGCAGCGCAATGCCGTCGGTTGCCAGTTGGTCGACGAGTAGCAGAACCTTGTCGAGCGCTTCGGCAAACGGCGCGGGATCGAGCAACTGCGAGCCGATATGGCAGTCGATACCGTGCACGGAAACGTTCGCCAGGCGGTCGGCCTGACGATAGAGCTGGCGTGCCTCGGCGTAGGCAACGCCAAACTTGTTCTCCTTCAGACCGGTCGAGATGTACGGATGAGTGCGTGCGTCGACGTCCGGGTTGACGCGCAGACTGACCGGCGCGGTCTTGCCCAGGTGCCCGGCGACGGTGTCCAGCCGTTCGAGTTCGGCGGCCGATTCGACGTTGAAACAGAGAATGCCGGCGGTCAGCGCCGCTGCCATTTCGTCCGCGGTCTTGCCGACTCCTGAGAAGACGATGCGGTCAGGTTGCGCACCGACCGCCAGGACGCGCTGCAACTCGCCGCCCGAGACGATGTCGAACCCGGCGGCGCGGCGTGCCAGAACATCGAGCACGGCGAGATTGGAATTGGCCTTTACTGCGTAGCAGACGAGCGCGTCAACACCGTGCAGCGCGGCATGGAACTCGGCCAGAGCGGACTCCAGCGCGGCTCGCGAATAGACCCAGCACGGCGTGCCGAACTCGGCCGCCACATCGGCCAGCGACAGCGCTTCGCCATGCAGCACGCCGTCATGGTAGGCGAACGGGTTCATCGGGGCGCACCGGGGGCCGTGTCAGTATCTGACGCGCTGGCGGCGCCGCCGCCGGTGCGCGGCGCTTCGCCGGTGGCGGCGGGTTTGCTCGATGGCGGCATTTTCAGCGGACCCTTGTTGCCGCAGCCGGCGAGTGCCAGGAGGGCAAGCAAGGCCGCAGCAAGGAGTCTGACAGGGGTAGTCTTGTACACGGTTCGGCACATGGTCCGGAGAGGGAGAGCGAGGGATGGTAGCACAGGATGGATGACAGAGAATTCGCCGCACGCGCCGATGTCGCGTTGCAACAGATCGAGGATGCGCTCGCTGCCAGCCAGCCGGATTTGGATTTCGCGCGGGTGGGCGACGGGGTGCTCGAAATCGTCCTCGAAGACGGCGGCAAGGTCGTCGTCAATCGCCACGCGGCAGCGCAGGAAATCTGGGTGGCAGCGCGCAGTGGTGGTTTTCACTTTCGCTGGGACGGCAGCGCGTGGCTTGATACGCGTAGCGCGCGCGAACTGCTGAGCACTGTGTCGGCGCTGCTCGCCGGGTAGTGTGAAGCGCGCAGTGCGCGCCTGAGCAGGAGCGGGCGGGCGCCACGTATGCGACCGATCGCCGCAGGCGCGGCCAAGGGGGCACGCGCGGCGTAGAATCACGCTTCTTTTTCGCCCTCTGAGCGGGCGGTTCAGGAGCACGCTTCGAGTGAGCCGGGAGCAGCTATTTGCCGTATTGCCGGGCAGCGCCAACCCGCTGGCGAGACTGCTCGCGCTGCGCCGCGTCGAGATCCTTGCGCAGTGCGCGGTGCTCATGCTTGCCGTCGTCTGGCTCAGGATACCCTTGGCCGTCGTGCCGATGACCGCGAGCATCGCCTTGCTCGCGTTGGCGAACCTGCTTACCCGTTGGCGGCTGGAGAAGGGCGGCGCGGTACGCCATGGCGAGGTGCTGGCGCAGCTTGCGCTCGATGTCGCGGTTCTTGCCTTGCTTCTCTACTTTGCCGGCGGGTCGGCGAATCCTTTCGTTTCGCTCTTCCTGCTGCCGCCGATGCTGGCGGCAGTGATGCTGCCGGCGGTCTACGCCTGGGTGATGGCCGGTCTGACCCTGTTTGCCTACACCTTCCTGATGTTCTGGAAGCTGCCTCTGCCGCCGCCGCAGGGCGATCTGGCGCAACTCGACGCATTATTTGCCCGCGCCGCCGGCGGCGTTGGCGAGCACCTCGGGCACAGCAGCGGTTTCGCCCTGCACGTTCTCGGCATGTGGCTGAATTTCGTCATCAGCCTTGCCGTCGTGGCTTTCTTTCTGACCCGCATGGCGGCAGCGCTTGAAGCGCGCGAGCGCGAGCTGGCGGCGGCGCGCGAGGATGCGCTGCGCAACGAGCAGGTGCTGGCGCTCGGCACGCTCGCCGCTGGCGCGGCGCATCAGCTCGGGACGCCGCTGGCGACGATGGCGGTGATCATTCGCGAACTCGAACTGGCGCATGCCGATGGCGAACTGCGCGCCGATCTGTTGCTCCTGCGCCAGCAGGTCTACCGCTGCAAGCAGACGATTTCGCAGATCCTCGCCTCGACCGGGCACGAGCGTGCAGAAAGCCGGCAGCCGCTGCGTCTGGATGCGTTCGTCCGTCGCCTGCTCGACGAATGGCAGGTGATCCGGCCACAGGTACGCTGGCGACTCGATCTGTTGGGAGAACTGCCGGCGCCGCTGGTCGCTGGCGAGCGAACGCTCGAACAGGCGATCCTCAATCTGCTCGACAACGCGGCGGATGCGAGCAGCGTGTCGGCCACCGGCGCCGCTGGCAGCCGTGCCGATGGCGAGCGGCCGAGCGAACCGGCGGTCGTCGTCGCCGTCACCTGGGATGCAGTGTGCTGCCAGGTCGACATCCTCGATCGCGGCCCAGGGCTGCCGGATGACATGGCCAAGCGCTTTGGGCGGGCTTTTGCCAGCAGCAAGACGCTCGCCGAGGACAGGCCGGGCGGCCTTGGTCTGGGGCTTTTCCTGGCCAATGCGACGATCGAGCGCTTGGGCGGCAAGGTCCAGTTGTTCAACCGCGGCGATTCACCGGGTGGCGCGTGTACCCGGATCAGCCTGCCGCTGCAGCGCCTGGCAGTCGGTGCACATGTCGGACATGCCTGAGCGAGCGGGCAGGATGGTCGACGACGAGCGGCCGACGCTGCTCCTGGTTGACGACGACGAGGTCTTTCGGCGCGTCCTGGCGCGTGCTCTGGAAAGGCGCGGCTACGCCGTTGCGCCAGCGGCCGATGTCGCTGCGGCGCTTTCTCTGGCGCAGGCACAAGCGCCCGAGTATGCGGTGGTCGATCTGAAGATGCCGGGAGATTCGGGGCTCTGCCTGATCGAGAAGCTGATCGAGCTTGATCCGAGCACGCGCATCGTCATGCTGACCGGTTACGCCAGCATTGCGACCGCGATCGAGGCGATCAAGCTGGGCGCGGTGCACTATCTTGCCAAGCCATGCGACGCCGATGAACTGGTCGCAGCGCTCAACAAGGGCAGCGAAGGTGATGCGACGATCCCGGTCGCCGGCTCGCCGCTGTCCGTCGACCGTCTCGAGTGGGAACATATCCAGCGCGTCCTGAAGGAGCACCAAGGGAACGTATCGGCGACGGCGCGTGCCCTCAAGATGCATCGCCGCACCTTGCAGCGCAAGCTGGGCAAACGCCCGGTCAGGGAATAGGCAGGCGGTCGCGCTCGCGCTTGGGCATGGCCAGCGCGCGAACACGCCGCCGGCTCACTCCCTGGCTTCGTCTTCCTCGCTGGCGAGCGTCTGCTGCAGGCTTTCGTAATCCTTGCGGTTCTGCCGCAGGAAAAAGACGAATCCCCAGAGCAGAGCGAGGCCGATGAACATGAAGAGCGCCGCCGCACCCCAGTCGATGCCGCTGCTTACTGCGGATTCCATCGTTTTCTCCTGATCGATTCCGAGCCGTAATTGAGGTCTAGCGCTCGCTCTCTGCCGAACGTTCTTCGCTCAGCTCACGCAAGCGGGCGACGAGGCCGGAGTGGCGCTCGCTGCGGTTGGCGCAGGCTGCGTTCAGCACCTCACGACTGCCGACGATGGTGAGCTGTTGCGCCGCTCGCGTAATCCCAGTGTAGACCAGTTCGCGCGTCAGTACACGGCTCGCTTGCTCGGGCAGGAGCAGGAGCACCGAGGCGAATTCGGAACCCTGCGATTTGTGGATCGTCAGCGCAAAGGCGTCCTCGTGCGCGGGCAGGCGGAGCGGTGGCAGCGGTCGCCAGCCGCCGGATTGCTCGGGGAACCAGACCATCAGTTCGCCGCCATCGTCGGGCAGACAGATACCGATGTCGCCGTTGAACAGCTTGAGCAGATGGTCATTGCGCTGGATCATTACCGCCCGACCGGGGTACCAGGGCGAGTGCGTGGCGCTGCGCGCGGCCGCTTCCGGCAAGCGGGCGCGCAGATGGCGACTGACGAGTTGATTGATCGCCTCGACGCCGCGCGCTGTTTCGCGCAGCGCACAGAGGACGCGGAAGCGCTCGAAGGCAGCGAAGACCTCGGCTAGCCCCGGGGCGCCGCTCAGGCAGGTGCTGAGCGCGGCAAAGTAGGGCTGGTAGGCGGTCAGGATGACTTCGCCGAGCGGCCGCCGGACATCGTCGCCGTCGCCCGACAGCCAATCGATCGTGCGCTCCTCGCCAGCGGCGAGCCAGGCGCAGAGCGCAGCACCGGCCCCCTGTCGGACCAGTGCAGCAAGCTGGCCGATGCCCGAGCTGGCGGCGAAGCGATGGCTCTCAGTCAGCCAGACGACGCAGTCAGGCAAGCCGCTGCGCTCGGCCGCTGGCGCGGGTTGGATCTTCTCGCGTGGCGTTGCACTGAGCCTTGCCAGGTCGTCGATACATTCGGCGCTGAGCGTCGGGTCGGCCGAGATCTCGGCGAAGACCGAACCGGCTTCGACTGCCGCCAGTTGATCCTTGTCGCCGAGCAGGATCAGGCGCGCCGCAATGGGCAGCGCGGCGCACAGTCGATAGGCGAGGGCAAGGTCGAGCATCGATGCCTCGTCGACCACCAGCAGGTCGATTGGCAGCGGGTTGTCGGCGTGGTAGCGGAAGACGCCTGCCTGGTGGCTGGCGCCGAGCAGGCGGTGCAGCGTATGCGCCTCGCCCGGGAGCAGCGCCTGGATTTGGGCGGGCAGATCGACGGCGCGCCGGCGCAAGGCGTCGAGCAGGCGGGCTGCCGCTTTGCCGGTGGGCGCGGCGAGGGCGACGCGCAGACGCGGATTATCGGCGAGCAGGCAGGCGAGCAGAGCGACGGCAGTTGTCGTCTTGCCGGTCCCCGGCCCTCCGCTGATGACCGTCAGGCCGGCGCGCGCGGCGAGCGCGACGGCGAGCTTCTGCCAGTTTGCCAGGTCGCCGGCCTGCGCGCTGCGGCGGGCGAAACAGTGCTCCAACTGGGTGCGGAAAGCGCTGCCGGGGCGCTCCACGGCGTGTCGGGCACGTCGGTCGAGGGCGGCTGCCAGTTCCCGTTCATAGTGGAAATAGCGCTGCAGGTAGATACGCCCGCCGTCGTCGATGACGAGCGGCAAGCATTGCGCCGTGCCGGCGACCGCAACCATTCGGCTGGCCTGCAGCAGCGCGCTCAGCTCTTCCGCCGTGCTGTCCGGGAAAGTGGCGAGGAGGTCGGCGATCTGCGCGCAGACGTGCCCGGCCTGCGTCGCCAGACTGGCCAGGCGGCCGGCGGCGGCGAGCAGCGCGAGCGACGAGTCCGGCGCGCCGGCAGTGCGGGCCCAGGCGACGAGGTGGCGGGCAAAACCCTCGGCCAGTTCGCCACCGCTGGCGCTGTCGGCGCTCAGTGTGGTGCGCGCGCTCATCGCGCGTGTCCCGATCCGTCGCCGACGAGCAGCGCGTCGAGCGACTCGATGCACGCCAGCGTTGGCCGATGGTCGTAAACCCCGCAGGTCCCGGCGGCGGCCTCGGCGCTGTCGGTGGCTCGCCATTCCGGGCGAACACCGCGGACGAAAAGGTAATGCACGCTGCCGAAGTGACGCTGGTAGTCGTAGTCGGCGATTCGCTGGCGCAGGTAGCGATGCAGGGCGACGGTGTAGAGCAGGTACTGCAAGTGGTAGCCATGTTCGGCCATGGCCAGCGCGAGCCTGTCCTGTGCGTAGTCCGAAGCTGCGTAGCCCAGGTGGTTCGACTTCCAGTCGACGATGTGAAAGCGGCCGTCGTGCTGAAAAATCAGATCGATGTAGCCCTTCAGGTAGCCTGCGAGCGGGATGAAGTCCAGCCTTGGCACTGAGTAGGAGTGTGTTTGCAACCAGTTGTTGAGGGTTTGTGCGGCGAGCGGAGCTGCGGGCAGCGTGAAACCCATCTCGGCCAGACGGTGCGCCCGTCCGATTCGGGCGAGGACGATTCCGTCGGCGAGCGGCGTCGTCAGCACGTCGGCCAGCAGGCGCTGCAGCATGCGCGGCAGATGCTCAGGCGACTGCTCGGCGGGCAGGTCGGCGAGCACCTGCGGGTGGGCAGCGAGCGTCTGCGCAATGGTGTCCGGCCACTGCCGCGCATCGGCAAAGTCGACTCGCTCGAAGAGCTGGTGCAGACAGTCGCCGGCAGCCGCGCCGCGCGGAAAGCGAAGAATGTCGTCGGCCGGGAGGTCACGCGGGACGCCTGCTGGTGCGCCTCGCGACTCGCCGCGGCTGTGCTCGCCGCCCGCGCGGCCATCCGGGTCGTTCGGCACGGCTTCCCGAGTGCTCGCGTGTTGCAGACCGGTGAAGCTGTCGATCCGCCAGCCGCCGACGATCGGGCCGGGTGGCGAAGCGACGGCGAGTGCCTCGGCAGCGCGGGGCGCTGGCGCCATCCGGGCGCCGCCGGCGGGCAGCCGGGCGAGGGCAATCGGCGCTCCACCGGTGGCCAGCGCGCACCAGGCCTGGTTGATCTGTTCGGCGGTCAGTCGATGCTCGAGCCACTGCGCGTATTCCATGCCTGCGCCGGCGACCAGCCAGTTGAGCACGCTGTGGTTGCCTGTGGTGAGCGATGGGCGGCCGAAGGCAAGCGTCGAGTAGCAGCCGGCGACGAGATAGCAGCGATGGACAGCGCGCGTCAGCGCGACGTAGATCTGGCGCATCGACTCGGCGTCGCGCGCCGCCCGGCGGCGCTGCCGGATGTGCTCTCTTTCGGCCGGTTCGAGCTCGGGCCGGAAATCGATCACTGGCTGGTCTTCGTCGTCGTGGTACTCGCAGCCTTCCAGCCGGTCCGCTGCGTTGCTCTGTCCGGGCCACAGGAAAGGACAGAAAATAACGCTGTATTCGAGCCCTTTCGCTTTGTGTACGGTGACGATCCGGACCAGATCCTGGTCCGATTCCAGACGCAACTGAGCGACTTCGTCGGCGTCGTCGCTGTCTCGCCGGCCGGCGAACCAGCGCAACAGCGCATCCGGGGCGCCCTGCTCGAGCTCGGCCTGGTGCAGCAGCTCGCTCAGGTGGAGAACGTTGGTCAGACGCCTTTCGCCGTCGCTGAGCGCGAGCAGGCGGCGGGCGACGCCTTCGTCTTCCAGCCAGCGGCGCAGCATGACGCCGACGCCGCGGCGCAACCAGA
>NZ_JAVMKF010000025.1:0-9280 GCF_031732815.1 Accumulibacter sp.
CAGAGCCTGCGCCTGAGCGCAGGCATCGCGCAGCACCGCCTGCCGCAGATCCGCCGTGTGCGCCAGGCGCGCATCGAATTTCCCGGCCTGGGCAAGTGGCTGGAGGCGAGCAGCGTCAGCCTGCTGCCCAGCGCCGACCCGTCGACGCACGTCTCGCTGGTGCGCGTCGGTTTGCCTGAAGCGCCACGCGAGATCGTTCCCGGCATGCACGCGCGCGTGCACTTCGTGCTTGGCAACGCGCCGCGGCTGAGCATTCCGCAAGCTGCTGTCTTGCGCCGCGGCGAGATCACCGCCGTCTATGTCCGGCAGGCAGACGGGAAGCTGACGCTGCGCCAGTTGCGTCTGGGCGAAGCGATCAGCGACAACGAAGTCGAAGTGCTCGCCGGCCTGCACGCGGGCGAGCGCATCGCGCTCGATCCGCGCCAGGCGGCCGTCGAACTGAAGTCCGCCAAACCGGCGGAACGCTAGGCGATGGGCGTCTCCGGGCGCATCGCCCGCCTCTTCGTCAGTTCGCAGATGACCCCGCTGCTGGCGCTCGTCGCGCTGCTGCTGGGCGTTTTTGCGACGCTGATCACACCGCGCGAAGAAGAGCCGCAGATCGACGTGACGATGGCCGACATCCTCATCCCCTTCCCCGGGGCATCGGTGCGCGACGTTGAAAGTCTCGTGACCACGCCAGCCGAGCAAGTGCTCTCGCGCATGTCCGGCGTCGAGCACATCTATTCCGTGGCGCGTCCAGGAATGGCCGTGGTCACCGTGCAGTTCGCCGTCGGCGTCAAATACAACGACGCCGTTCTGCGCCTGCACGAGACAGTGAACTCGAACCGCGACTGGCTGGCGCCCAACCTCGGCGTCGGTGAGCCGATCATCAAGCCGAAGGGGATAGACGACGTGCCGATCGTCGCGCTGACCTTGTGGACGGCCGATGCGCAGCGCTCGGCCTTCGAACTGCAGCAGGTGGCGCGCGCGCTCGAGAGCGAACTCAAGCGCAGCAAGGGAACACGCGACGTATCGACGATCGGCGGTCCGGACCATGTCGTGCGCGTTCTCATCGACAGCCGGCGGATGAACGCCTTCGGCCTCACGCCGCAGGATCTGAGCGCAGCACTGCGCAACGGCAACGTCCTGCAATCGACCGGCAGTCTGGTCGCCGGGAACCGCGAAGTGCTCGTGCAGACCGGCCAGCATCTGGAGTCGGCAGCCGCCGTGCGCCAGCTCGTCGTTGCCGTCCGCGGCACGGCCGACGACCGCCGGGCGGTCGCGCTGGGTGACGTCGCCGAGGTCGAGGACGGGCCCGACCAGCCGCAGCGCATCGTCTGGTTTGCCACGCGCAGCGGCGAACACCCGGCGGTGACGCTACAGATTTCCAAGAAGCCCGGCGTCAACGCGGCCGACGTAGCGGGCGAACTGATCGGCCGCGTCGAAGCGCTCAGGGGCACGTTGATCCCGGAAGGAATCGAGGTCGCGGTGACGCGCAACTATGGCGAAACGGCGACCGACAAGGCGCGCAAGCTGATCGGCAAGCTCGCTTTTGCCACCGCCTTCGTCGTTCTCCTGGTTTTCTTCACGCTCGGCCGTCGCGAGGCGCTGATCGTCGGTCTGGCCGTCGGACTGACCCTCGCCGCAACGCTCTTTGCGTCGTGGGCCTGGGGTTTCACGCTCAACCGGGTCTCGCTTTTCGCCCTGATTTTCTCGATCGGCATTCTGGTCGACGACGCCATCGTCGTCGTCGAGAACATCCACCGTCGGCAGACGCTGCAGCCCGAGCTGCCGCTGCTCGAGCTGATTCCGCCGGCGGTCGACGAAGTCGGCGGGCCAACGATCCTCGCCACGCTGACGGTGATCGCCGCGCTCCTGCCGATGGCTTTCGTCAGCGGACTGATGGGGCCGTACATGAGCCCCATCCCGATCAACTCGTCGCTCGGCATGTTCATCTCGCTCGCCGTCGCCTTCGTCGTCACGCCCTGGCTGGCCGCCCGCCTGCTGGCGCATGCCGCGCCGCGCTCAGCGCCCAGCGCGCCGCCGCCGGTCAGCCGTCTGGAAGCCCTCTTCCGGCGGCTGCTGGCGCCCTTTCTCGAGGTGCGCACGGGGCGTCGCGCGCGACATGCATTGCTTGTCGCCGTCGTCCTGCTGATCGCCGGGTCGCTCTCGCTCGCCGCCTTCAAGCTGGTCGTCCTGAAAATGCTGCCGTTCGACAACAAGAGTGAATTCCAGGTCGTCCTCGACATGCCGGCCGGGACGCCGCTCGAAGAAACCGCCCGCGTCCTGCGCGAGATCGGCAGCGAGGTTCTCAAGCTGCCCGAAGTCAGCGACTATCAGGCCTACGCCGGCAGCGCCGGCCCGATCAACTTCAACGGCCTCGTCCGCCAGTACTATCTGCGCGCGGCGCCCGAACTGGGCGACCTGCAGGTGAATCTGGTCGACCGTCGGCAACGCGCCCGGCAAAGCCACGCCATTGCCAGCGAGTTGCGCCCGATCGTCGAAGAGATCGGCCGCCGTGCGGGCGGTAACGCCAAAGTGGTCGAAGTCCCGCCCGGTCCGCCGGTGCTCTCACCGATCGTCGCCGAGGTGTACGGGCCGGACTACGCCGGCCAGATCGCCGTCGCCCGGCAGGTGCGCCAGGTCCTCGCCGCGACGCCGGACCTGGTCGGGGTCGACGACTCGATCACCGCCGACGGCGAAAAGATCGTCCTGCATGTGCTGCAGAACAAGGCGGCGCTGCTCGACGTGGCACCCGCCGACGTGGTCGAGGTCGTCCGCCTGGCGCTCGCCGGCGCGGACATCACGCCGCTGCACAACAGCACTGCGAAGTTCGAGATCCCGCTGCGCATTTCGCTTCCAGCGGAAGAGAAAGGGAGCCTCGACAACCTGCTCGACCTGCGTGTACGTGCGCGCAGCGGACGCCTGGTCGCCGTTTCCGAACTCGTCGAAGTGCGCTCGGTAGCACGCGAGAAGACCGTCTATCACAAGGACCTGCTGCCGGTCGTCTATGTCGTCGCCGACATGGGCGGCAAGCTCGACTCGCCGCTCTACGGCATGTTTGCCGCGCGCAGCGAACTCGCCGGGCGCTCGCTCGACGGCGTCGCTGGCGCCGCCGGAACGCTTGGCGAGTGGTTCATCCGCCAACCGGCAGCGCCCGACGCCGGCTTCGCGATCAAGTGGGACGGCGAGTGGCAGGTCACCTACGAGACCTTCCGCGACATGGGAATCGCCTACGCCGTCGGGCTGATCCTGATCTACCTGCTGGTCGTCGCGCACTTTCACAGCTACCTCGTGCCGCTGATCATCATGGCGCCGATCCCGCTGACGATCATCGGCGTCATGCCCGGACACGCGCTGCTCGGCAGCCAGTTCACCGCCACCTCGATGATCGGCATGATCGCGCTCGCCGGCATCATCGTGCGCAACTCGATCCTCCTCGTCGACTTCATCCGGCAGCAGACCGGCGAGGGAGTCGACTTCGCCGAAGCGATCGTTCAGTCGGCCGCGGTGCGCGCCAAACCGATCGCGCTCACCGCGCTGGCCGCCATCCTCGGCGCGCTGTTCATCCTCGACGACCCGATCTTCAACGGCCTGGCGATCAGCCTGATCTTCGGCATCCTCGTTTCGACGCTGCTCACGCTGATCGTCATCCCCGTTCTCTACTACGCCGCTTTCCGCAAGGAGCACAGCACATGACCACCGATCGCGCCATACGCATCATGGCAGGCAGTTTCGTCCTCATTTCGCTCGCCCTCGGCATCGTCGAGAGCCCACTCTTCGTCTCGCGCCATTTCCTCTGGTTCACCGCCTTCGTCGGCGCCAACCTGCTGCAGAGCGGCTTCACCGGATTTTGTCCGGCAGAAAGCATCATGCTCAAGCTGGGAATGAAGCGCCTCGGCTGATACCGCTGGCGCTTCGTCCCGAGCCGGTGCGGGAGCGTTTGCCGACCGCGGCTCGCTGTGCGTCTTATCCTGCACGCTAGCATCCTAGCCTGGCGTCCAGTTTCTGGCTGAGAAAGGCGCGAGCAAGCGGCCGGCAGGGAGGCCGCGCGAGCGCACGAGCCGCCTTCAGCGCGCCCTTCTGCCGCACCTTTTCCCGCCCTTCCCCCTTTCTACGCCTTCCTTCTCCCTTCTCTGCTCGCTTCGGCCGTAGCCAGCAGGGCGCTGGCACAGCTTTCGCTAAGCTTTGCTGGCTCGCACCCTCGCTGCACTGCCCACGGGCCGGGGATCACCCTCCCGCCGGTGCGCCGGGGCCGGACTTCGGTCTGTTGTCCCGCCGCATGCCGCAGCAGCGCAAGCGCGAGCAACGGCGAGCCCGTCGGGGGCTTGCCGGGTTCGATTCCCGGATCGCCACGATTGGATAGCTCAATCGGGTAGAGCAACCGCGCAAGCGGCGTGTCGCGGGTTCGAATCCCGCTCCAGAAGCAACAAAAGGCAGTACCCGCCGGTTGCGGCCAGCGCAAGCAGCCGCCGTCGGTCTGGCCAGCTTCGTCGTCCGCCTCGGCGGCAGCGCACTGCGGCCGGTAGCCAGGAGAACGACGCCGTCGGCGCACCAGCGCTGGCGGCCGGCGAGTTCCGCGCGGCCGGGCGAGTGCTGCCCCGTCAGGGCCGACCACGCTGCCCGCCAGACCGGCGCTCGCCGGCAAACGAACAAGCCGCACCACCCGGAGTCACTCGGAGGAACAAGACCATGTTGAAAAGATTCGTCGTCAAGAAAAGCGAGCAAGGCGCCCTGTTCCGGGACGCCGATTTCGAGCGCCTGCTGCCGGCCGGCCGGCACCACTTCTTCGATCCGCTGGGCCGCCTGTCGCTCACCACCTGGCCGCTCGGCGCGCCGATGACCGACACAGCGCTCGCCGACTACCTCTTGCAGCAGCAGCCGGCGAGCGCGACGGCGCATCTTGAAGTGATGGAACTGAACGAGGACGAGGCCGGCCTGCGCTACGAAAACGACGTTCTGGTCGAAGTGCTGCCGCCCGGAAGTCGGCACTTCTTCTGGAAAGGGCGCGTCCGGCACCGCCTGCAGCGCGTCGACCTGAAGGACGCGTACGTCGTTGCGCCCGCTCTCGCCACGCACCTGGCGCAACCGGCCTTGCGCGAGCGCGCGATCGTCGGCTTGACCGGTCTCTTGCTCGTTCAGGTGCCGGCGTATCACTGCGCCGTGCTGCGCGTAGACGGCAAGGTCGCGCGCCTGTTGCCGCCCGACAGACACGCCTTCTGGCGCTTCAACCGCGAAATTCAGGTCGAGCTGGTCGACGCGCGCTGGCAGACGATGGAGGTCAGCGGGCAGGAGATCCTGTCACGCGACAAAGTCGGCCTGCGCGTGAACCTGGCCGCCACCTGGCGTTTCAGCGACGTGTTGCTGGCTTTCGAGAAGCTCGCCAAACCAGCCGAACACCTCTACCGCGAGCTACAGTTCGGGCTGCGCGCGGCGGTCGGAACGCGCCTGCTCGATGAATTGCTGGACAACCGGCAACTCATCGACGAGCTGGTCAGCGCGCACGTGCGCCGCAAGTTCGACGGCTTCGGCGTCGAAATCGGCAGCGTCGGCGTCAAGGACATCGTTCTGCCCGGCGAAATGAAAGCGATTCTCGCCAAGGTCGTCGAGGCGGCCAAGGCAGCCGAAGCCAACGTCATCCGCCGGCGCGAGGAAACGGCGGCGACGCGTTCGCTGCTCAATACCGCCAAGGTGATGGAAGACAACCCGACGGCGCTGCGCCTGAAGGAGCTGGAAACGCTCGAACGGGTGGCCGAGAGGATCGACCGCATCTCGGTCTTCGGCGGGCTCGAGCAGGTGCTGCACGGCCTGGTCAGCCTGCGCAGCGCTTGAGCAAAGGTTGCCGTCCCGGCGGGCCGAGCCGACGTGCGCCAGGTTCGGTCCGCCGCCGAGGTTTCGTTCCTCGGCGGCCGATTCGGTGGATAATCGCCGTTGCCGGCAAGACTTGCCGAGCTCGCACAGCCTCAGAGGGACACTCAATTGGCAGCTCATAGTGCAGATGGGTACGATGTCTTCCTCTCGCATCGTTCGCCCGACAAACCGATCGTCGAACGCCTGGCGGAAAAGCTCGTCGAGGAGGCGCAGATCAGTCCGTTTCTCGATCGCTGGCACCTGATCCCGGGGGAACCCTGGCAGGAGAGCCTCGAGCAGGCGCTCAACCGAAGCCGCAGCGTCGCCGTCTTCGTCGGCCCGAGCGGGGTCAACTCCTGGGAAAACGAGGAGATGCGAGCAGCGCTGAGCAAGCGCGTGCAGGAGAACAGAAACAGCTTCCGGGTCATTCCGGTCCTCCTGCCGGGCGCCGACCAGGAGGCGAAGGACAAGTTGCCCGCGTTCCTGCTGCGCTTCACCTGGGTCGATTTCAGCGCCGGAATCGACGACCCGGTCGCCTTTTCGCGCCTGGTCGCCGGCATCCGCGGACAGGCGCCCGGCCGTACCGGCGCGTCCAGGCTGTCAGCCGCATCGCCGTATCTGCGCAAGAGCGTGCGCCAGATCATGACCGATGTCCTGCGCCGGGACGGGATCGAACTGGCCGCAGTCCCGCTCGGCGCCGGCGCGACGATCAGAACGCTCACCCGCCGCTGCCAGCTTCAGTACCCTGAGCTGGCAGCGGACGAAGTGGCGCGCAAGCTGATGGCCGCACGCGCGATCGCCTACGAAGAAAAGTACGCGCAGCGCAGCCCGCAGGAAGACGAGCGCTACCGCGCCGCCGACGAGTGGGAGGCCGAGCTGAACACGCTCCTGCGGCACGTCGGCATGCGCGACCCGGCCCGCTGCCGGACAATCAACGTGGGTATCGGCAACGGCCTGGAGAATCCGTTCTTCTACAAGGACTTCAAGCAATTGGTCGGGGTCGACCTGGCGGCCGGGGCGCTCGCCAAGGCGGCGCAAGCCATCCCTACGCTCGACCCGCGCTGCAGCGAAGCCGAAAACCTGCACGGTGTGAGCAGCCATGCCTTCGACCTCTATCTCTCGCTGCGCACGTATCAGTCGAGCTTCTTCGATATCGGCGAGTCGCTTTTCCAGGCCTGCCGCGTTCTCGCCGGCGGCGGCCGGGCGGTGATCTCGATCCCCTACGTCTACGTCGACCAGGGACGCCTGCTCAACGGCCTCCTGCGCCCGGGCGGACACGACCTTGATCCGGATCTGCCCTACGAGATCGCCGATACCGTCCGGCGCGGTCTGCAGACCCTCGGTTTCGAACAGATCGGCCTGCACACCGGGCTGTTCGAAATCTACGTCCATGGCACGAAGACAAGCTGAGCGACCGGCTTGCTGCTGACTCGTGCGCGTCTGGCCGACCGCGCTCGGCCACCCGTGGCCCGGTTTTCGTCGGCCAGTTCGCCGCCTGCAGACGGACCTGAAGGGCACCGGCAAGCGTCGCCCGGCCTTGCCGGCGAGCGAGCGACACGACGACGATCCCGGACGCTACGGCAATGAACGCTGACGCCGCCGGCGCCCCGGTGCGCCTGCTCAGTCTCGGCGATGCCGCCTGGACCGTCGAGTTCGGCGCCACGATCGCTCCCGCCATACACGCCCGCGTGCTCGGTTTCTGTGCCCTGCTCGAGGCGCTGTCGAGCGCTGGGCGTCTGGCCGGCCAGAGCGTGATCGCCGCGGCTACGAACAGCCGCTGGCACATCCCGGTCTGCTTCGGCGCCAACTGCGCGCCCAATCTAATCTGGCCGATGTGGCTGCCGCCGCGCGAATGACTCCGCAGGCCGTCGTGCAGTCGAACCCACTGCAGCGCGCCGGAGACCGCTGATGCACGCCCTGATCGAAGTCGTCGCCGCAGGCGAGGCCGCCACCCTGCAGGACCGTGACTCCTTCGGGTATCGCCACATCGGCGCGTGTCTCCGGTGCGCTCGACCGCGATCTGATGAGCGCGGCGAACGCCCTGCTCGCCAACGACGCGCGAACGCCGCAGTTCTCGAAGTCTGCCTGGACGGACCGACGCTGCAGGCGCTGCCGGGCCCCGTGCGCAACGTGCTGGCCGACGAACTCAGCGGCAAGCGCCTGCGTTGCCGCATCGGTAGCATCTGTGTCCATGGTGATGGACCTGAAGCCGTGGCAACCGCACGTCTACTCCGCGACCGCCTGTTGGCTGAAGCTTGCACGCTGGTCGCCGTGACCGAAATGTCTGGCTAAGCACGCGGCTTGATCGGCCTCGCGCTGACCTGCACGATGCCGTGAGCGAATCGATGCCTCCGGTGCTGACAGTAGCCACCCCGGATGACGGTGGAACAAGCACACCGGGAAGCGACGTCACACTAGGAGATAGGGACAACGGCTGGACGTAGCCATCGAAAGCCATGTCTGCATCACAGGGACTTCGCGCCACAAGGCGAGCGGGCAAGGAAAAATGATCGACTTGCCTCTCGCCGGTCGCGCACGCGATGAGGTCGCGCCTTCAACGAAGCCCGCTCCGAAGAGCGGGATGAGACATGATGCAGGCGTGGCAAGCCAGCCGGGACGAGCACCTTCAACGAAGCCCGCTCCGAAGAGCGGGATGAGACGAAGGCCACTCCGGACAGTCTACGAAGTTCTACGACCTTCAACGAAGCCCGCTCCGAAGAGCGGGATGAGACATCCTGGAGAGGCTGATAGCACTACGCCTCGGACAGCCTTCAACGAAGCCCGCTCCGAAGAGCGGGATGAGACGGGGCACGCCGATCGCATCGGACGCGAAGGGCGGCCTTCAACGAAGCCCGCTCCGAAGAGCGGGATGAGACGTTACCGTCTGCCCCGCCAAAGATCCTGTTATCGTCCTTCAACGAAGCCCGCTCCGAAGAGCGGGATGAGACCTCAAAGAGGGAGAGCAGTTCCGCACGAAACAGCACCTTCAACGAAGCCCGCTCCGAAGAGCGGGATGAGACGCGGTGCCGGCTGGGACAGTTCTGCCGATCGCGGCCTTCAACGAAGCCCGCTCCGAAGAGCGGGATGAGACGGAATAGCTGTTATCAGGGCCGCTAACCCCGTCACCTTCAACGAAGCCCGCTCCGAAGAGCGGGATGAGACAGGCAGACGCGCTAGCCAAAGTACGGCGATTCGAGCCTTCAACGAAGCCCGCTCCGAAGAGCGGGATGAGACCATCGATGTCCGGCCGATAAGTGCGTTGCTACGGCCTTCAACGAAGCCCGCTCCGAAGAGCGGGATGAGACCCGGGAACCTCATCTGGCTGGAAAACAACCGCCTCCTTCAACGAAGCCCGCTCCGAAGAGCGGGATGAGACCTGCCTGACGGCGAGGGCGAATTCGCCGAAATGCTTCCTTCAACGAAGCCCGCTCCGAAGAGCGGGATGAGACCC
>NZ_JAVMKF010000026.1:0-9164 GCF_031732815.1 Accumulibacter sp.
CCGCCGGCTACACCAAGGTGTACAGCATCGCCGAAGGCTTCGAGGGCGATACCGCGAAAGGCGGCACGCAGGACGGCCAGCGCGTCGTGAACGGCTGGAAGAACGCCGGTCTGCCTTGGACCTACAAGCTGGACAAGGCGAAGATGTACTTCGTGAAGTAAGCGCCCCGGTCGTTTCGCTTGCACACAAAATCGGCCACCCCAGGGTGGCCGATCTCATTGCGGGAGCGCCGTCAGCTAGCGCCGCCTGCCCCCACCCAGGATCGACCCCAACACGCCACGGATGATCTCGCGGCCAACCTGCGAACCGATCGCACGTGCGGCGCTCTTGGCCGCAGCCTCGACAACACTCTCGCGACCGCGCGCCGCGGGCTTCCCGGAGCCACCCCCGCCGAAAATGCTGCCGAGGCCGTCGAGAAAACCACCGGAAGATGGCGCCTCGGCCGTCGCTGGTGCAGCTTCCGGCTGGGCCGCAGTAGCCTCGGTACGCGCTTTCAGCTTCTCGTAGGCCGACTCGCGATCCTCGGCCTTTTCATAAACGCCATAGACCAGCGAACCGGTGATCACCGCCTTGCGCTCATCGGCCGTCAGCGGTCCGATGCGCGAGGCCGGCGGCAGCACGAAGGCGCGTTCGACGATGCTCGGCCGCCCCTTCTCGTCGAGGAAGGAGATGAGGGCCTCGCCGACGCCGAGTTCGGTGATCACGGCAGCCGCGTCGAAGGCGGGGTTGGCACGCAACGTTTCGGCCGCCGTCTTCACCGCCTTCTGGTCGCGCGGCGTGAAGGCGCGCAAGGCGTGCTGGACGCGGTTGCCGAGCTGGCCTAGAACCTTGTCCGGAATGTCGAGCGGGTTCTGCGAGACGAAGTAGACGCCGACGCCCTTCGAGCGGATCAGACGCACGACCTGCTCGATCTTTTCGAGCAGCGCCGGCGGCGCCTCGTTGAAGAGCAGATGCGCCTCGTCGAAGAAGAAGACGAGCTTCGGCTTCTCGACGTCACCGACTTCCGGCAGCTGTTCGAACAGTTCGGAAAGCAGCCAGAGCAGGAAGGTGGAATAGAGGCGCGGGCTGGACATCAGCTTGTCGGCGGCGAGCACGTTGATGACACCCTTGCCGTCGACGGTCTGCATCAGGTCGTTGATGTCGAGCATCGGCTCGCCGAAGAAGGTCTCGCCGCCCTGCTCGCCGAGCGTCAGCAGGTTGCGCTGGATGGCGCCGATCGAGGCGGCCGAGACGTTGCCGTATTCGGTCGTGAAGGATTTCGCGTTCTCGCCGACGTGCTGCACCATCGCGCGCAGATCCTTGAGATCGAGCAGCAGCAGGCCCTGGTCGTCGGCGATCTTGAAGACCAGCTGCAGCACGCCGGCCTGCGTGTCGTTGAGATTGAGCAGCCGCGCGAGCAGGATCGGCCCCATGTCGGAGATCGTCGCGCGCACCGGGTGGCCGGCAGCGCCATAGACGTCCCAGAACGCGGCCGGGTACTTCGCCGGCGCCCAGCCCTCGACCTTCAGCGCCTTCAGGCGCTCGGCCAGCTTCGGCGACTCGACGCCGGCGGCAGCGATGCCGGAGAGGTCACCCTTTACATCGGCCATGAACACCGGCACGCCGATCGCCGAGAAGCGTTCGGCGAGCACCTGCAGGGTGATCGTCTTGCCGGTACCGGTGGCGCCGGTGATCAGGCCATGACGGTTGGCCAGTGCGGGCAGGAGGGCGAGATCGGTGGTCTGGTGGCGGGCGATGAGCAGGGGGGCGGTCATGGAATTGCTCCAGCAGAAAGGGTGACCGCCATTCTAGCCGCACAAGAAGCCGGGGGCGCGACACGCACCTTGCTTCCACGCCAGCGACTACTCGAATCGGAACTGACGAAAGAAGGGCGAGGCGCTAGAATCAACCCTTCACCGGAACCATGCCGATGGCAAACGCCGACAACCCGATCCTGAATACCCCCTACGCCGAGCCGGCGCGCCACTACGCGACCGACACCGAAGGCAACCTGAACTACAAGGACATCCGCGAAGGCCGCCGCGTCTTCACGCCGGATGTGCCGCAGGTGCCACTCGGCCAGCAGACGCAGGGCAGCATGTTCGATCTGAACGACCTGCGGGCGGACTACGGCGAACAACTCGTCAATCAGTTGCGCGATCAGGTCGGCGCCTGGCGGCGCGATAGCTACCGCAGCATCACCAGCCGCGTCACCCGCGACCTGCTCGCCTGGTGGTTCGCCAATCCCGAGCGGCAGCCGCATCAGAAACTCTTCTTCGCACAGCAGGAAGCCGTCGAAACCGCCATCTGGCTGAACGAAGTGGCCGAAAAATCGAACCACGGCACGCACCTGCTCAACCAGCTTCGCGAGCGCCAGGCCACGGCCGGCGACAAGCCCGAGGATCGCCTGCCGCGCATCGCCTTCAAGATGGCGACGGGTGCCGGCAAGACGGTGGTGATGGCTTGCCTGATCCTCTACCACTACCTAAACCGCCGCGAATACCGCAACGACACCCGCTATTGCGATTATTTCCTCGTCGTCGCGCCCGGCATCACCATCCGCGACCGACTCAAGGTGCTGATCCCCGATGCCGGCCACGACAGCCCGCAGGAGGCACAGGATTACTACCGCCAGCGCACGCTCGTCCCGCCCGCCTACCGAATGGCAATGGGCGAACTCGCGCACCGCCTGATCGTCACCAACTTCCACGAATTCCTGCCGCGCCTGCTCGCCGGCAACAAGAAGACGCCGTTCGACGGCAAGCTCGGAGACAACGGCCGCAAGGTCGAAAGTCGCGAGGACGAAGCGCAGGTATTGCGCCGCGTGCTCGGCAGCTTCAAGCCCGGCCGCCGCCTGCTCGTAGTCAACGACGAAGCGCACCACTGCTACCTGCCGCGCGCCAGGGGCAAGCTGTCGGCAACGATCAACGAACTCGACAATTCGGAGACCGAAAACGAGCGCGCCGCCGTCTGGTTCTCCGGCCTGCGTGCGCTGGCGCAGCGCTTCCGCCTGCGCGCGGTGTACGACCTCTCGGCAACGCCCTACTACCTCTCCGGTTCCGGCTATCCGGCCTACTCGCTGTTTCCGTGGACGGTGAGCGACTTCGGTCTGATCGAAGCCATCGAAGCCGGCCTCGTCAAGATTCCCTTCCTGCCGGTCGACGACAGCAGCCATGCCATCGACGAACCCGTCCTCAAGAACCTCTACGAGCACTGCAAGGCCGAACTGCCGAAGAAAGGCCAGCGCCGGGCGCGCAAGGACGCCGCCGACGAAGCCGCCGGGAACGACGGCGAAAGCGCGCCCAACCTGCCCGGCATGGTGCGCGCCGCGCTCGAACAGTTCTACGCCCACTACGAGGAATACGAACGCGGGCAACGGAAGAAGGGGGAACTCAAGGCCGACATGTTCACCGCGCCGCCGGTGTTCATCGTCGTCTGCAACAACACCACCGTTTCGCGCGAAGTCTTCAAGGAAATCGCCGGCTACGAACGCCACAACGAAAATGGAACGACGACCGTCGTCCCCGGCCGCCTGCCGCTCTTTTCCAACTTCGACGCGCACACCGGCCGTCCCCTGAACCGCCCGCCGACGCTCCTCATCGACAGCGACGCCCTCGAACACTCCGGCCAGATCGACGACGGCTTCAAGAAAGTCTTCGCGCCGGAGATCGAGCGCTTCAAGCGCGAATACCGGCGACGCCACCCCGACCGCAGCGTCGAGCAACTGACCGATGCCGACCTCCTGCGCGAAGTCGTCAACACCGTCGGCAAGCCCGATACGCTCGGCGCCCACATCCGCTGCGTCGTCTCCGTCTCCATGCTCACCGAAGGCTGGGACGCCAATACCGTCACCCACGTCATGGGCCTGCGCGCCTTCGGCTCGCAACTGCTGTGCGAGCAGGTCGCCGGCCGCGCGCTGCGTCGCCGTCACTACTTCATCGACCCGAAGACCGGCAAGTTCCCGCCCGAATACGCCCACATCATCGGCGTCCCCTTCAAGCTGTTCAAGGCCGGGCAGTCAACACAGGCCGAGGTGCCGGAACACGCCATGCTGCGCGCCCTGCCCGAGCGCGCCGCACTCGAAATCCGCTTCCCCAACCTCATCGGCTACCGCCTCGAAAGTGAAACCGGAAAGCTCGAAGCCGACTTCACCGCCACGCCGGACTATGTCATCGACACCACCCGCCAGCCGGTCGAAACCACGCTCGGCACCGCCGTCTCCGGCGACACGCAGTTGCTTCGCGCCAACCTCGAAGCACTGCGCGACCAGCAGGTCATCTACAAGCTGACCAAGGACTACCTGCGCCGCGTGCACGACGAAAAGCAGCGCGACGACCTGCGCCTCTTCCAGCAGGTGAAACGCATCGTCGAGACCTGGTACGAGCAGAAACTGAAGCTGAAAGGCGAGGCCGACCCGGTCTTCAAGCGCCTCGTCGTCTACGAAGAGCCGCAGGCCATCGTCGAAAGCATCAATCGCGGCATTGTCGCCCATGCCGCCGAGCGTGAACGCGTGCTGCCCATCCTCAACCACTACAACCCGGTCGGTAGCACTGCGCATGTCTTTGGCCAGACGACGAAAAAAACCTGGCCGACGAAGAAGAGCCACGTCAACCTCGTCGTCGCCGACACCGATACTTGGGAGCAGATTGCCGCCAAGACGCTGGAAAAGATTCCCGCCGTGGAGAGCTACGTCAAGAACGCCTTCCTCGGCTTCACCATTCCCTACATCGAGGGTGGCAAGGAGCGGCAATACATCCCGGATTTCCTGATCCGCCTGCGCACTCCGAAGCTGCGCGAGGCTGCGCTCATTCTCGAAATCACCGGTTTCAACAAGAACAAGGAACTCAAGCGCTGGGCCGTCAGCGAGCGCTGGCTTCCGGCGGTCAACAATGCCCGCCGGAAACTCGGGTTGCCGCCCTGGCACTTTGCCGAGATCGACGATATCGACGACATCAAGCCCCGCCTCACGCGCGCCATCGAAACCATCATCGAGGAGATCGATGCGGCGCCGGATAGCCTGCTCGAAGTCCTCGATCTGCTCGCCGGCCTGCCCGGCGATTTCTATCCGAACGGGCGACACGATCCGCCCGCCCCTCCCATCGCCCCTCTCGACCTGGACTGATGCCCATGTCTGCCCGTTATCTGCTCGACACCAACATCTGCATCTTCATGCGCAAGGAACTGTTTCCCGCCATGAACGAACGTATCGCAAAACTGCAACCGGGCGCACTCGCCATGTCCGTCGTCACCTGGGGAGAACTGGTGACCGGTGCGGAAAAGTCGCAGCAACGCGAGCGCACACTCGCCAATCTTGCCCGCCTGCGGGAAATCGTCCCGGTACTCGATCTCGCTGACGACGTTGGCGACCACTACGGCGAAATCCGCGGTCATCTGGAAAAATCAGGGCAACCGATCGGCCACAACGACAACTGGATCGCCGCCCATGCCCGCGCGCTGGGCCTCACGCTGATCACCAACAACACCCGCGAATTTGCGAAGGTTTCCGGGCTCACCGTCGAAGACTGGACGCAAGCATGACCGACAAGAAGATCGACAGCCTCAAGCACAAGAAGGCCAAACGCGTTCACATCCCGAGCAAGGAAGAAGCCGGCATCGAAAGCAACGAACCCAGCCGCGCGCAACTGCCGCTCAACCCGGTGACCACGCGCGGACAGGACCCCGAACTCTGCTGGCTCGAAAAATACGGCGCCGACGACCAGGACGAACTGCTCGACCTCGACATCCGCTCGCTCTACCGCAGCGAACACGTCGCCCCCGAAAAGCTCATCCAGCGCCTCTACCAGTTGAAGCGCAAAGGCGCGCAGCAGGATGACTTCTTCGCCGACGAACTCTTCGCCAACTACAAGGACATCGACGAACTCGACAAGCCGACCTGGTACTACAAGCAGTCCGGCGACTGGGCCAACCGCCTGATCCAGGGCGACAGCCTGATGGTCATGGGCAGCCTGCTCGAACGCGAAGGCATGAAGGGCCAGGTGCAGATGATCTACATCGACCCGCCCTACGGCATCAAGTACAACTCCAACTGGCAGATTCGCCTGTCAGGGGCAAATGCGCGCAACGTCAAGGACGGCGACGACGCCAGCTTGAGCGGCGAACCGGAAGTCATCAAGGCCTTCCGCGACACCTGGGAACTCGGCATCCACTCGTATCTGAGCTACCTGCGCGACCGCCTGCTGGTGGCCAAGGAACTGCTCGCCGAATCGGGCTCCTGCTTCATGCAGATCAGCGACGAGAACGTCCACCTCGTGCGCTGCGTGATGGATGAGGTGTTCGGGAGCGAGAATTTTGTTTCGCTGATTACGGTTGTAAAGACCAGTGCGCAAGAGTCAGATTTTCTGCCGAGTACAAACGACTATTTGGTTTGGTATGGCAGGCAGAAAGAAAGCCTGAAATATCGCAAGCTATGGAGTGCAAAAGCTGACTCTGATCCAGGAACCATGGAATACAACCGGGTGGAGCTTCAGGATGGCATCCGCAGAAAAATGACGCCTGAAGAGAGTGACAATTGGTCTTTGCTACCAGAAGGTTCTAAGCCATATCGTCAGGACAATATTGTTTCTCAACGACCGCCCGGCGATTTCCCAGTCGAATTCGAGGGAAAAATTTACCGTCCAATTACCGGGTATTGGAAAACCGGTATTGCTGGAATGCAAAAGCTAATTGGTGCCAAGCGCATAGAGCAACGCGGAAGAATGTTGAGCTATGTCCGTTTCTTCAACGATTTTCCGTTCAAGCCAATGTCAAATTACTGGCCTGACACCCGATTCTCTAGCCGTAGTGAAGACAAATCTTATGTCGTCCAAACCTCTCAAAAGGTCATAGAACGCTGCATCCTCATGACCACCGACCCCGGCGACCTCGTGCTCGATCCGACCTGCGGCAGCGGCACGACGGCCTACGTCGCCGAGCAGTGGGGCCGGCGCTGGATCACCACCGACACCTCGCGCGTGGCGCTCAACATCGCCAAGACGCGGCTGATGACGGCGAGCTTTCCGTGGTACACGCTCACCGACGAGCAGGCCGGGCTGGCCCGCGAGGCCTGGGACGTGCGCCACGGTTTCGATTACAAGAAGGTGCAGCGCGTCACCCTCGGCTCGCTCGCCAACGACGAACCGCCGGAAGAGGTGACCCTGTTCGATCAGCCGGCCATCGACAAAAAGAAACTGCGCGTCGCCGGCCCGTTCACCGTCGAGACGCTGCAGAGTTTCGAACCGCTGGCGCCGGAAGCGCTCGACGAGGCAAGCCTCGACACCGAGCGGCTGGAAGCCTTCCAGCACCGCGTCTTCGAGCATCTGAAATCGGCCGGCGTGAAGAACGGGGCGAAGAACGAGATGGCGGTGTTCGTGCGCATCGACCCGCTCACCGACGCGTATCTGCACGCCGAGGGTTACTACGACACCGCCGAGGGCGAGCAGAAGGCCTACATCCACCTCGGCCCGCAGTTCGCGCCGGTGACGAAACCGGCGGTGAACGAGGCGATCAAGGCCTGCCGCGCGCGTGGCGATGCGCAGTGGCTGCTGATCCTCGGCTTCGCCTTCGAGTCGGACGTGGAGAACTCGCTGCAGAACCAGCGTGCCGGCGCCTTCCGTGTCGACAAGGTGCGCATGCACGACGATCTGCTGCAGGCCGGCCTGACCAAAAAGGACAAAAAGGCGGCGACCTTCGTCACCATCGGCGAGCCGGACATTGCCTTACTGCGCGACGGCGATGAGGCTGCGAGCGCCGCCCGTATCGAGATTCGCGGCCTGGACATCTACGACCCGATCAAGGACGAGGTGAAGGCGCGCTCGGTCGCCGACATCGCCTACTGGATGGTGGACGACGACTACGATGGCGCGAGCTTCATGGTGCGCCAGGTGTTCTTCTGCGGGGGCGACCACGACGATTTCGACAAATGGAAGAAGGGGCTTTCCGACCTTGCCAAGGCGAAAACGAAGAAGAAGGTCGAGAACACGCTCAAGATCGAACTCGACGACGAGGCTTTCGACCGCCTCTACGGTTATGTCTCGCACCCGATCCCGCTGCGCGCCGGCCGGCGCGTGGCGGTGCGCGTGGTCAGCCAGTTCGGCGAGGAATCGACCAAGGTGATGGCGCTCACCTGATGTCGCAAGCTCAGCAATGATTTGCAGGTATCGCTACAGGGTCTCCGGCAGAGTACGCCTAGCAGGCAAGTTCGCGGTTCCGACAAACGGGGCGCGCTTCGATTTTGAATTGAACGAGCATGGGGTCATTACCCACCTTATCGTTGAAGCATCGGTTACCGACGAAGCCTATTGGCCACAGGCGACAATCAACCCGGCTCACGGCGTAAGTTTCGGCATTGACATCCCATCGCCTCCTGCTTTGGAGATCGCGCAGTTCGTGCTGCGACCACTCGAAGGATTACTCGCGATTTACGGCCTGCAGGGGATCAATAAGGAGCATCCGGCTGTCGAGTGGATTCCAGAAAATGATGAAGAGCAAAGCCGGCTGAAATTGTTCTCGTTCCAACGACGCAGCATCGAGACCGACGATGCCGAACTGCGCCCGTTATCGTTCGACCTTGTGGCTCGCTCGGTTCTAGCTGCGTTCGACGCACGTACGATCGAAGTGCCGTTGAGTTTCTACCGCAAAGGCCTGATCGACTGCCACGAACAGCGCTACATCGAAGCTTTCTACGATTTCTTCTTCGTTCTGGAAACAGTCTACGGGCAAGGAAAATTCAAAAAGGCCGCGTTGCAGCAGGCATTCAAGAGTTCTGCGGCTCTTGTCGAAATCGTCAATAGGGTGGTCAGCGATCCTGAGTTCATGACTGTCGCCCTTAGGACACGGACCCTAACAGACGCATATGCTCAGCGTTTCGGCAAGCTGAGTCCGGAGCAGATTCTGGATGAACTGGTCGAGATTCGAGGACTGTTACATCACCATTCATCGGCCAACAGGACTGAACGCAGCTGGAATCCGGACGACCATCAGCGATTCGAACTGGAAGCAGTCCTGATCCAGCAGATAGCGTTTGGAATTGTGTTTCGCCTTGCTGAGCCGTTCGTGTTCGACGAGTGTCACGAGAGCACCTTCCTGAGTTTGGCTCGCACCGCGACCGGCGGGCGATAGAGTAAAATCCGCTTCTTTCGTTTTCAGCACTGAGGAAGAATCATGGCCGGTCACTCCAAATGGGCCAA
>NZ_JAVMKF010000027.1:0-9145 GCF_031732815.1 Accumulibacter sp.
GCTCATGGCGTACCGCTCCGCGGCTTCTGGACTTCCCGCAGACGGTCGCGCGTGGTGTCGCCCTCGAAGACGCCGCGCGAGCCGGCAGCGCGGGTGCTGTGGCGCTGGATGATCGCCATCGCCGAGTTGCCGGCCAGCGTGCGCCGCAGCTCCAGCTCGGTCTTGAGGTTGTTGATCTCCTGCTCCAACGCGCTGTTCTCCTGGTCGACCGCCCGCACGGCCAACTCGTTGGCGGCCACGTTCGGCTCCTTCTTGCCGGTCAGCAACGTGCGTTGCAGCAGCAGGGCCTTCTCCAGCACGCTGGACAGCGCAGCCTCGGACGCGAGGCGCCGGCCCAGCACGTCCTGGTCGGGTTCGTCACGCAGGGCCTCGATCACGCCGCGGGTGATCGGCAGCGAGCTGCTGCCGGCTGCGTCGAGATTGGCCAGCGTCGTCGGCCGGGCGCCCGTCACCAGTTCCTGCAGCGCCTGCAGCTTGGTCTCGTACTCTTCCTGGATCATTGGCGTCAGCCCGACGCCAGGCGTGGTCTGGGTCTTCGTGCAGTTTTCGCAGGTGCGCTGCTCGCGTTCGCCCAACACGCGGGTCGCCCAGTCCGCGGCCGCCTGGGGCGACGACCAGGTTTGGCAGGTCAGGCGGTTGCCGCAGGCGCTGCGCGCGATCGACGAGGTATCGGTGGCGCTGCGCCCGTTGAGCAGGTTGTAGCCCGCGCGCGTCACATCGCCGACCACCTTGATCGAGCTCTGACCGGAGCCGCCCGCGTTGCCGCCGCCGACCCATGGCACGCCGTTGTTTCCTTTGTTGGACTCGGCCTGCTCGATGGCGGAGACGGCATCGGTGCTGCTGACCGCATCCCGCAGCGCCATCCCTTCGGCGAGCTGGTCCCAGCCGGCCTGGCCGCCGGCCATGTCCGCCATGCGATTGGCGATGGCGCGGCAGGTCATCTTCGAGCGGTCGAAATCCAGGCGCGCCTGCAGGATGCCGTTGGTGAGCAGGTTGTACAGGCCCGGGTCGGCGCGCTGGATGATCAGGGCCGGCAGCGAGGCCACGGCGCTGGTGGCGTTCTGGATCACGTTGCTCATGATCGTCTGGAAGCCGTTGGTGATGCCGTTGAGCTGGTTCTGCAGCGTCGTGGTGATGCTCATGTCGCCGCAGATCAGGTTGCTGTTCCAGCCGACGCCGACGCCGATGCTCTGCATGTTGCCGGCACCACCCATCGACACGGCCCGGCCGCCGCCGATGCTGTAGAGCACGTCGTCGCCGATCACGCTGCCGCTGACGTTCACGCCATTGGGGTCGATGCGGGTCTGCGCCCAGGCGACGCCGACGACCAGCGTGATGGCCGGCACGAGCAGCGTGGCCCGCAGGGGCGACTTCGCCCGGCGAAGAAAGTCAGGGAGGGAGGCGTTCATCGTGGGTTCCTCACATGAAATCGACGCTGCCGAGGAAGACCTGGCCACGGCGCCGGCAGCAGGAGTACGGCCGCCACAAGGCCCAGGCGTAGTCGCCCTGCTGGGCCTGCACGCGGGTGCGGCTGTGCGGGAAGACCACGCAACTGTTCGAGAGCGTGGGCGTCAGCTCCTGCCACTTGCCCGTCGAGGCGTCGGTCTCCATCAACGCGCCGGCCGGCCAGTACCCGTCGCGGGCGTTGGCCAGCAGTGGCTGGTACACGTGAATCTGGTTGCGGCGCGTCACGATGTCGCCCGCGCGCTGCGCGACCACGGCGCCGCTCTTGTGATCGTCGGTCTGGTGCAGGAAGCCACCGCGGGGATACACGTTGCCCCAGAGGTTCAGGCCGGTGCGCGTACCGATTTCGCGCCGGCCGGGGATGAGCGCTTCGGGGTAGAACGCTTCCGGGATGTTGTAGCGCCAGGCGATCGTGTCGAGCGTGCTCAGCAGATACGGCATGAAGGCCGTGCCAGCGCCTTCGCAGGTGTAGCCGGAGGCGCTGGCGAACTGGCTGAACACCATCCCGGCCGGATGGCCGATGACATCGGCGTTCTTGAACTTGGCGAGGTTGTTCTCGTTGTCGTGATTGGTCGTGCCGTCACCGCCAGCCTTGGCGGTCGGGTTGGGCATGCTCATCGCCCTGACTTCCAGCCACGGGTTTTCGCCGGTGTTCGAGTAGCTCGACACCACCGCATCGGGGACGTAGTGGCGCACCTTGACGGAAGTGCGCACCGAGCAGCCGAAGGGCGTGCAGTACAGCCAGTAGCAGATTCCGACCACGCGGTATTCGAGGCAGTCGGGGGACAGCGCCGACGAGACGATGGTGGCGGTGTCCAGGGCGAACGTCGACGTGGCCGTGCCCAACAGCAGCGAGGCGACGGTGGCGCGCAGGCGCCGGGATGCCAGCAGGAGGCTCATGGCTGTGTGCTCCGGTAGGCGTTGATGCGCGCGACTGCGCGGGCCACGTCGGGCTCGCCGTAGACCACATAACGTCGATCGACCACCACGGCGGGAATCTTGGCGATGCCCAGTCCCCAGGCATCCGCGACACCTTGGTAGGCATGGCCGATGCGACGCTGCAGCGCCTCGCCACCGTCATGCAACCGCTGCCGCACCACGGCTGTGGCCTGTTGCGGGTCGGCCGGCAGGTGCGCGGCGAGTTCGACCTCGATGCGCGTGGCCTGGTCCAGCTCGATGATCCGCACGCCGGCCGGGGCCTGCACCGGATGACGGCTGTCGGTGACGACGAGCACATCGGCTGCTGCAGTCTGGGTGAACAAGAACAGCACTGCCCACAGTCCGGGCGCAATGCTGATGGTCGGCAGCCGGGGCGAAGCCTTGAAGAAGGGGACCGGCATATCGGGCGTCCTTGGAGTCGATCAAGGTCACAGTCGACTTCAAGTGCCAATGTGGCGCGACAAAGAAACCGCATCCGGCCTCTGCCGGTTTTATGCTCTATGCCGTTGTGAGCGTTGTGTTTGCCTCCTGCCGGAGGCGGAGTTCAGGTGCGGGACGCTGGGGTGCCAGCGAACCCAAGAAACGCGTGATGTAAGCGAATCGGCATCGACGGCTTGGAGCGTGCATGTAGGCTCTGCCAAGTCCCGTCACTGATGTCGCTCGGGGCGAGGCAGTCTGAGCGCGAAACTCGTCTCAAGTAAGCGTTGACGCCATCCGCGGATTCCGAAGGCGAGCCGGAGAGAACATAGCCCACCATGAAGCCGATTGCGTGGTTCTCTCCGTACTTCTCCCGGACGAATCGATCCATGCCTTCGACCACGTACTCGCGGCACAGGTGGGTGTCCGACCCGGCAATGCGTTTGCATTCGATGACTGCATGCGGGTCATGCTCCTGCGTGCGGAGGAAGACTTCGATCAACATCAGAGGAATATCGGTGCGCCCGTCCGGCAACACCACGCTTGCTTTGGATCGCGACTCAGTTCCAGGCAGCACGATCAGCTTCCATGGGGAGTTTCTTAGCGCTCCACGCATTCCATCGCGCAGGCGCTCCGTCATGAGCACCTCGCCAGCGTTGGCATTCACGTCCTCGGCTGCGCATGCTCGCTGCCAACCTGCGGCCAGTGTCAGCAGAATGACCGCCACGACCTCAGGCCCCAGTTCAATGAACTCTCTGCCCAATGCGGGAGGTGTCTCATAGGGAATCCTCAAACTTTGCCCCCTGAAAAGCTCTCCGCGACCACTGCATCGGCATCTTCCAGTGCCGCTATGCCCATCCAGTGGCGCCGCGCTGCTGGCTTGATGATCACGACTTCGTTGCGCCCGTGTACACGCAATTCCCGCTCTGCACTGAGCGCGGTCGCGATCTTGACTTTCAGGCGCCTGCCGATACGTGTCAGTACGTCGCCCAATTCGCCTTGTGGCGCCACGACGCTCACGCTCGCATTGCCCGGTCCCTCTTCCAAGACAAAGCGCACGACGCGCAAGGCCGAACTGCTTGGCAAGTCGAGCACTTCGGCGCGCATGTGCCGCTTATTGCGAACGGAAAGCCAACCCTCGATAACGGACAGGAACGTCTTGGCATACGCCGCGACCTCAGTACGGCTGTCCGAAGGGAAAATGGACGACTCGCGACCGCTTTCCCATTGCCACCCGGCGCGTAGAAGCCCGTCTCGAATAACAACTCGGTCAGCATCGTTCAGCTCGTACAGGTCGAAGACTGCCTCATCCAATGCGTTCCACTCTTCTGCCTCGACTTCACGTTCGCGCAGCGCCTTCTCCAACACCAACAAGCGCTGGCCAGCCTGCGACCTCACGGCAGATGTGAAGTCGGGCACCGGCAGGAAGGCGACGTCGCGCATCAGCAGCTTTCGCTTGTAGATGCCGAACTCGGAGGCCGTCAAACCGAAGAACCACGATGCCAGCGCGGAACTCAGGATCGCTGCGAGCAGATGCGCCGTTTGCTTGTGGCCTGAAGGCAGTGACGCGGCGAAATAAGAGTCCGTGAAGACAAGGTCTCGATCGGCCACAGCAACCAGAGCCCGCGGGTGACCCACCACCATCTCTTTGACGATCAACAGGGGGGCTCGGTAGGTGTCGCGAGAGCGTGGCCACTGTGCTTTCGAGCGGTTGTACGTCAGAAGATCGTCGGGAATGCAAAAGTGCTGCATGTCGTTGGCCTGCAGCAGTTCCAAGCCTTTCATTTCACGCGCATCGCGCGTCTGGTTCGCAGGACTGCCTTGAGTCAATCCATCGCGGAATTTTGTGCCGAGTGATGCCAGTCGCTCGCCCAGGCCTTGATGCACCGATGTCAGCTCCTCCAACAAGAGAAGATCGCGGCGACGACCTACGGCAGCAGCCTTCAATTTCAGTGGTTGCCTCTCGATCTCACCCAGGCTCAACTTGATGACGTCACTCGGCGCCACTTCGAACGAATGAGTCCTTGCGCCACTCGGCGTCCACGGAATCTGAACGACCGTGATCTGATCCGCCCGCTGAGTCGGCCGATGACGTGCAAAGAGGACCACCGCTGGCATCGTTGCGGTCGCAAAGAGCCAACTGCATAGGTTGGACAGGTTGACCAAGGTGACAGGGGCCAAGGTGCTCATGACATGCTGCGCCGCCGCCATGCCCGTCCCGCTGCGGCTGAAGAATGGCGTCGCACTGAGAATGACGCCGAAACGCGTCTTCCCATGCGAAAACTCTGCCGCCCGCAATACGAAGTCGAGACCTTCTCCGCGCGGCTGCGCGGGAATGCCCGCAACCCTGGTCTTGCGCCGCGCTTCGGTTCCTGTCTGCCCTTTAAAGCTCCAAGGGGGATTGCCTACGATCAGGTCGAACTGCTTCAGTCCTGTCGGCGTCGCCAGCACGGCCTTGCCATCTCCATCACGTTCGACCGTACGAGCGTCACCGACGAGCAATGTCCTGCCGATCAATGGCTGGAACTTCAGGGACTGCGGTGGCTGCGGGTCAGGGTCCAGCTCAAGCGCTGCCAGGTACAGGCTGAACGCAGCGACGCGAATCGCGGCTTCGCTAATGTCCACGCCATAGACTTGCCCGTAGAGCGTCGAGCGGATCAGTTCCCTCGTGGGCGGCTGACCTTGCGAGCGAAGATGAACCAAGCGCCGCAGCGCTTCGACCAGGAAAACACCGGAGCCGCACGTCAAATCCAGCACCGACTCCCGTCCCGATAGGCCATCCATGACCTCATCGAGGATCAGCGAGACGACGGACAGTCGCGTGTAGTGCACGCCGTTTCGCAACGCTTCTGTGCGCTTTCCATCCGTCCGCGGCTCAGCGTGCGCAAACTGCTCGTAGATCGAGCTGATGAGCTCGACCGGAATCACGTCGAACTGGTAGGGGAAGAAACTGAGCTGCCCGCTTTCAGGATCGACAGCCTCCAGGAACTCCGCAACCCGCGTCAAATGGTGAGCGGCTGGTGTCGTTTTCACCGACGAGGGCGGAAACATGTCGCCGTTGAAGGTCTGGGCCAGCCATGCGAACAGCTTGTTGGTCGCTGGCCGGTCTCGCAGGATCGCCGGCAACGCCGTGCGGCCGCATACCCGCTTCAACCGCGCCGCACTGACGATCTCGCGGTCAATCAGGTACTGGGTGAAGATCACGCGCCCGATCAAGGCCTGCGCCGCATCGCGCGCGAGATTGCCTGCGACCAAATCGCGTTCGAGACATCCAAGGTCGGACAGGAGCTTCTGATCGACGCTGGTCTTGCGATCGATGGCCGGCACCTGGGCCCAGAACTGGCCCGTCTCGATCGCCAGTCGGCCGGCTAACTCGTCCAGTTCATGGAGCGAAGCTTCGATGTTCTCGAAACGCCGAATCAAATGTCTCTGGGCATCGCCTTCTTTCGCGGGCGTGCCGAAACCGTTGTACAGGTCGATACGCTGCGGCGAGATCACCCACAGCAACGGCGCGAACCCCTCGTTCCAGACCTCTCGTCGCCACTGGCTGACCAGATCGTCTGCAGGCGCGCTTTGCTCAAACTTGAAGTAGACGGTCAACGACGACGCGCTGCGCCACAATGCGTCCGGAACAAAAACGCGGCCGTGGCGCGAGGACTGCGCCTCGGCCCCCAACCGAAGACCGGGCGCGGGTTGCCCGTCCGGCAGGTAGCCGGTTGCGGCGAGCACCTGTTCCAGCGTGGCAGTGTTCACGCCCTACTCCGGATAGCTTCGGGTGGAAACGGCAACGCTGCCTGGCTCGGCGTCGGGACGATCGGCAGCATGTGCTGCTGAAGCCGCATGATCAACGGATCGAGCGGGATGACGAGAGTCGGTTGCGTCGGCGCCGGCCCAATCCCCTCGGGGCCGATATCGCACAGGGTCGCCGAAGTGGCCGTCACGAACGCCACGGACCCATTCAGCGCCAATGCGCTACTCGTGCCCAGCAACCGAAAGAGCGCGTCAACGCCGACGCTGACGGTGGCGATGTGCACTCCCAACGAGCTGACCAACTCATTGGTAACGGCCAAGCCTAGGAGATCGGCGAAGGTGAATCGGGCAGCCTTCCCGGTCTTGGACGCCAAGTAGGGCACGGTCTTGCGCCAATGCCGCACCGTTTCGACGGACACGCCGGTTAGCGTGCGCATCTGATCCTGAGTGTACTGGATGGCGGTGACGGCAGACATTCGCGTTGCTGGCAACTAGAAAATATGCAGATTCTGCCATGTAAAGGTGTGCTGCTCAACAGGTAAAGGTCGGTTCAGCCGCCTATCCCACAAGCCTTCCAAGCTTCCGAAAGTCGCGACCATCAGAGCGCATCGCGAACGTGTGGATAGGGGCAAGACGCAAGGCGCCCCCGGAAGGGGCGCCTGCGGACTACAACAAGCCGGCTTCGGCGAACGAGTACGGGCTGCCCTTGCCGACGATGAAGTGATCCAGCACCCGGACATCGACGGTGGCCAGGGCGCTCTTCAGCCGCTCGGTGATCGCACGATCAGCGGCCGAGGGCTCGGTGTTCCCCGAGGGATGCTGATGCGCCAGGATCAGCGCCGAAGCGTTGAGCGCCAGCGCACGCTGGACCACCACCCTCGGATACACCGAAGTCTGGTCGACCGTGCCCTTGAACAGCGGCTCGAAGGCGAGCACCTGGTGCTGGTTGTCGAGAAACACGACGGCGAAGATTTCGTTCGGCTCCGCGACCAGTTTCAGGCGCAGGTAGTCGCGCACGGCGGCGGGACTGCCCAGCGCCGGACCGGCCTTGAACACGCGGTTCTCCAGCAGGGTGATGGCCTGCCGGATGATCCAGTCTTCGTGCTGGGCGGCGATCAGGGTGAGCGACTCCGGGCGGGAGTCGGCGATGACAAGAGACATGGCGAACCTCCAATGGATGAGATCGGAGGGCGCCTGCCCCTGGAGGGCAAACCCTCCTGGGGACGATGGGGATGGAGCAGCTGACGAGCGGGCATCCGCCACCGCGGATGCGGTGGCTGTTCGCGTCAAGGGATGCGATGCGAACGGGTTTCGATCAACGCGGACAAGCCGCGCCGCAGCCTTGAAGATCGATGGCTACCTGGGCATGTCACCGGCAACGCCGGCGGGCATGTCTGGGGGATGGGCGGGTTCGGCCACGGTCGTGTTGCCGGCGGCGAGCAGGTCGATGGCCGACAGCAAGGCATCGCCTTCGACGGGACCGTGCAGCAGGAGGGTCTTGCCGGACTCGCGGTCGCGCAGTTGCAGGGCCGGCGTGGCCGCGATGCCCTGCTGTGCCGCTTCCGCCGACTGGGCACGGATGACGGCATCGGGGCGATCGCTGTCGAGACAACCCTGCATGGCTGGCGTGAGGTCGGGATAGCGCAGGCCCTCCGGCAGGCCCTGGCCGTCGCCACGGGTGTTCGAGTAGAGCCACGCCACGGCCTGCCAGAACGTGGCATGTCCGCCCGTCTCGCCCGCGCACTCGGCCAGGCGTGCCCCGGCAGTCGCGGCCGGCTCGTGCATGGACAGCGGCAGGTGGTGCCACTGCCAGTTCACCTCGGGATGGGCGTCGACCCAGCGCTTGAGCGCGGGGAAGTAGGCCCGGCAGTACGGACACTCCAGGTCGGCATAGCCGACCACCGTGAAGCGCGCATCGGCACGGCCATACAGCCAGGGCGGGCCGGCCGGTTTCGGCGCTTCGGACCCGGCGGCGGCCAGGGGCATGGACTCGGTTGCCGGTTGCGGCGCGCGCAGCAGCATCCACGAGGCCACCGCAATCGTCGCCACGATCAGCAGACCGATCCAGGAATGACGGCGGGCGAATGAAGGCAGGCGCATCGTGTCGCTCCCGTCAGGCCAGCGTGTCCAGCGCCAGCGGTTCGATGCCCCGCGCACGGTCGATCTTCTCGGCCACGCGGAAGGCGGCATCCAGCTCGCTGATGCCGTGCTGCTGCATCAACTGGAAGCGTTCGGCCTTCTCCTCGGGCTCGGTCATCGCCATCGCCAGGTAGAGGCTGGGCGGCACAGCGCGGAACAGCACTTCCATCGACTTGGACAGGATGACGCCCTCGCTGAACTTGCCGGCCTCCTTGCGTGCCGAGAGCATCAGCGCCTTCTGCGAAGCGTTGAGTTCGCGGAAGCGCGCGATCTTCTCGACTTCATCGGGTGGCATCGACAGGCAGATCCACCACTCGATCATGTTGAGCATGGGCTCGGCCGCTTTCGGCAAGTCGTCCAGGTTCTGCGTGGCGAGCCAGAACCAGGCGCCGAGCTTGCGCCACATCTTGGTGATCTTGACCACGTAGGGCGCGAG
>NZ_JAVMKF010000028.1:0-1813 GCF_031732815.1 Accumulibacter sp.
GCTGCAGGCGACGAACCGCCTGTCCGAAGCCGAGCCCTTGCAGCGCCGCGCGCTGCGCATCTTTTCGGTCAGCCTGGGCAGCGAGCATCCGCACACGCAAATCGCCCGCGAAAACACCATTCACCTGCTGCGCACGCTCGGCCGCAGCGAAGACGAGATCGACGCGACGCTGGCCGCCGTGCTGGCCGGCTAGCGTCGGCGGTGGGTCGCGGCGCGCGCGTGGCATTTCGCCCGGCGTTCGCCGCCCGCTGCCCGCCGCGGCCAGGCGCGCTGCGCGGCGGCGCCGCCAGGCTGCTTGCGACGCGCGCCGGTCTGGCCGACCGCCGCCGCTCCGGCGTCTACGCCTGAAGCGTATCGATCTTCGCGGCCAGGACGAAGTCGCTGGTCGTCAGTCCGTCGATCTTGTGCGTCCAGATTTTGACGTCGACCTTGCCCCAGGCGAGGTAGAGGTCGGGATGGTGGGCGACTTCTTCGGCGAGCGCGCCGACGCGGTTGACGAAGGCGAGGGCGCTGACGAAGTCCGGGAAAGCGAAGCGGCGTTCCAGGTGGTGGCCGTCGTGGATCGTCCACGCGGGCACTTGCGCGTGCAGCGGCGCCAATTCGCGGGCGGTCAGCGCGGGTACGCCGCCGCGGCAGGGCAGGCAGGTCTGTTCGGAAAGCTTGTTCATCGCGTCGTTCTCCTCGCTGGATCGCTTGACGACCGGGCGGTCGCCGCGGTCGCTGCTTGGACCGGGAAACGCGCCAATCGATCGCGCAGCGCGGCTCGATCCGCCTGCGGCGACGGCGGGCGTATCGTCCGCCGGCATCTTGTGTTCTACTCTCGGGTTTTGCCGGTTTCGCCTTTTTTCATCTGCTAAATGGAGAGTTTACGATGGGCCAAGACAAATTCCGCCTGGTTACGCGCAGCGACTTCGACGGCCTGGTGTGCGCCGTCCTGCTGAAGGAACTGGATCTGCTCGACGAAATCCGCTTCGTCCACCCGAAGGACATGCAGGACGGGAAGATCGAAATCACCGAGCGCGATATCACGACCAATCTGCCGTATGTCGCCGCGGCGCATTTGGCTTTCGATCATCACCTGTCGGAAATGCTGCGCAATACCGGGCGGCGCGCCAATCACATCATCGATCCGCAGGCGCCGTCGGCGGCGCGCGTCGTCTATGACTACTACGGCGGTCGGCAGGCGTTTCCGACGATCAGCGACGAGATGATGGCGGCGGTCGACAAGAGCGATTCGGCACGCTTCAGCCGCGCCGAGATTCTCGATCCGACCGGCTGGGTGTTGCTCAACTTCCTGATGGACGCGCGCACCGGTCTCGGCCGCTTCCACGAATTCAGGATCAGCAACTACGCGCTGATGATGATGCTGATCGACGCTTGTCGGGCGCACGGCATCGAGGAGATTCTGGCGCTGCCCGACGTGCGCGAGCGCGTCGGGCTGTACAACGAACACGCGGCGCGCGCAAAGGAGCAGATCAAACGCTGCACGACGGTGTTCGACAAGCTCGCGCTGCTCGATCTGCGCCGCGAGGAAACGATCTGGGCGACCAATCGCTTCATGATCTACGCGCTGTTTCCGCAGTGCAACATCTCCATCCATGTGCTCTGGGGCGTGCGTCAGCAGAACACCGTCTTCGCCACCGGCAAGTCGATTCTCGATCGCAGCAGCCGGACGAACGTCGGCAGCCTGATGCTCGAGTACGGCGGCGGCGGGCACGCAGCGGCCGGGACCTGTCAGGTCGACAACGAGCAGGCGGAAGCGACGCTGCGCGCGCTGATCGGGCGCATCAACGCCGACGGCTGAGCGCGCGTT
>NZ_JAVMKF010000028.1:1913-6157 GCF_031732815.1 Accumulibacter sp.
GGCGCAGGGCCAGGCGCGACCGCGTATAATCGCCACTCTGCCCATTCCCGGATCGTCCCCCATCATGCAGGAAAAGTATCAACCCGCCGACGTCGAAGCGGCTGCACAGGAATTCTGGACCCAGAGCGGCGCGGCGCGCGCGCTGGAAGACGCCAGCCGGCCGAAGTATTACTGCCTGTCGATGTTTCCGTATCCCTCCGGCAAGCTGCACATGGGTCACGTGCGCAACTATACGATCGGCGACGTGCTCGCCCGCTTCTACCGCATGCAGGGGCGCAACGTGCTGCAGCCGATGGGCTGGGATGCTTTCGGTATGCCGGCCGAGAATGCGGCGATCCAGAACGGGGTGCCGCCGGCGCAGTGGACCTACGCCAACATCGATGACATGCGCAAGCAGTTGCAGCGGCTGGGTTTCGCCATCGACTGGCAGCGCGAGCTCGCCACCTGTTCGCCCGAGTATTACCGCTGGGAGCAGTGGCTGTTCACCCGGCTGTACGCCAAAGGCTTGATCTACAAGCGTCTCGGTACGGTCAACTGGGACCCGGCCGAGCACACGGTGCTCGCCAACGAACAGGTGATCGACGGGCGCGGCTGGCGTTCCGGGGCGCTCGTCGAAAAGCGCGAAATCCCGATGTATTACATGAAGATCACCGCTTACGCCGACGAGTTGCTGGACGATCTGGAGCGGCTCGAGGGTTGGCCGGAACAGGTCAGGCTGATGCAGAAGAACTGGATCGGCCGCAGCACCGGCGTGCGCTTTGCGTTCCCCTACGAGCTCGACGGCGAGGCGGGGCTGTTGTGGGTGTTTACGACGCGCGCCGATACGATCATGGGCGTCACTTTTTGCGCGGTCGCCGCCGAGCATCCGCTGGCGACCTACGCCGCGGCGCGCGATGCGCAGATCGCCGCTTTCGTCGAGGAATGCAAGCAGGGCGGTGTCGCCGAAGCCGATCTGGCGACGATGGAAAAGAAGGGAATGCCGACCGGGATTTTCGTCCGCCATCCGCTGAGCGGCGAGCAGCTCGAGGTGTGGATCGGCAATTACGTGCTGATGGGCTACGGCGACGGCGCGGTGATGGCCGTCCCGGCGCACGATGAACGCGACTTCGCCTTCGCCGGCAAGTACGGCTTGCCGATTCGCCAGGTGATCGCGGTCGACGGCGAGACGTTTTCGCTCGCCGGCTGGCAGGAGTGGTACGCCGACAAGGAGCGCGGCGTCTGCATCAACTCGGGCAAGTACGACGGGCTGGCGTATCCGGCGGCGGTGGCGGCGATTGCCGCCGATCTGGCGGCCAAGGGGCTGGGCGAGAAGAAGGTGCAGTATCGTCTGCGCGACTGGGGGATTTCCCGCCAGCGCTACTGGGGCTGCCCGATTCCGATCATCCATTGCGCTACCTGCGGCGACGTGCCGGTGCCGGACGAGGATTTGCCGGTCGTCCTGCCCGAGAATGTGACGATCACCGGCGCCGGCTCGCCGCTCGCCCGGATGCCCGAGTTCCAGCAGTGCACGTGTCCGCGCTGCGCGCAGCCGGCGCGCCGGGAGACCGACACGCTGGATACGTTCGTCGAGTCCTCGTGGTATTTCCTGCGCTATTGCTGCCCGGACAACACGCAGGCGATGGTCGACGAGCGCGTCGCGTATTGGTGCGCGGGCGGCATCGATCAGTACGTCGGGGGGATCGAACACGCCATTCTGCACCTGCTCTATTCGCGTTTCTGGACCAAGCTGATGCGCGATGTCGGGCTGTTCGGCGAGTGGCGGCTGGACGAACCCTTCGCCAATCTGCTGACGCAGGGGATGGTCGTCGCGCCGACTTTCTATCGCCTGGACGACGATGGCAAGAAGGCGTGGATCAACCCCGCCGAGGTCGAGGTCGTGCACGACGAGCACGGGCGCGTCGTCGGGGCGACGCTGCGCGCCGACGGTCTGCCGGTCGCCGTCGGCGGCAGCGAGAAGATGTCGAAGTCGAAGAACAACGGCGTCGATCCGCAAGCGCTGATCGACCGCTACGGCGCCGACACGGCACGCCTGTTCACGATGTTCGCCAGCCCGCCCGATCAGTCGCTGGAATGGTCGGATGCCGGTGTGGAAGGCGCGTTTCGTTTTCTCAAGCGGCTCTGGCGGATGGTCTTCGAGCATGTCGCCGGCGGCCCGGTGGCGCCGCTCGCCGGCGATCTGGCGGCCGATCTGCCGGCGGCACTGCAGGCGCTGCGCCGCCAGTTGCACCAGACGATCGGCAAGGTCGCCGACGACTACGGTCGGCGCAAGCAGTTCAATACGGCGATCGCGGCGGTCATGGAACTGCTCAATGCGCTCGCCCGGGTGGCCGACGATTCGCCGCTGGCGCGCGCCGTTCGCCAGGAAACGCTCGAGGCGGTGAGCCTGTTGCTCAGCCCGATCGTTCCGCATATCTGCGAAGCGCTCTACGCGGCGCTCTGCCCCGGTCGCTCGGCGAGCGCAGCGCGTTTTCCGCAGGTCGATGCGCAGGCCCTGCAGCGGGCCGAGATCGAACTCGTGCTGCAGATCAACGGGCGCCTGCGTGGCAGCCTGCGCGTGCCGGCGGACGCAACGCGCGAGGTGATCGAAGCGGCTGCGCTGGCCAGCGAAGCGGCGCACAAACATCTGGCCGGAGCGCCGCCGAAGAAGCTGGTGGTCGTTCCCGGTCGCCTGGTCAACATCGTCGCCTGAGTCGGCAAGGACAACATCGATGCGTCTTCCGCGCTGGTGCAAGGGACTGTTCTGCGCGCTGCTGGCGCTGCTCGCCGGCTGTGGTTTCCAGTTGCGCGGATCGTACGCCTTGCCCTATGAAAGCATCTATCTGGCGATGCCCGACTATTCGGTCATCGGGGCGAGCCTGAAGCGCCTGATCCGCGCCTCGGGGACGCAGGTCGCGGAATCGGCCAAGGACGCGCAGGCCACCTTGCTGCCCGGCGCGGAATTTCGTGACCGAGTCGTCTTCACGGTTTCCGGGACTGGCCGGATCAACGAACTGCGCCTGCGTTTTCTCTACAACTACCGGGTGGTCGACGCTCTGGGGCGCGATCTCGTTCCGCCGGCAAAGATCGAGCTGATCCGCGATCTGACCTACGACGATTCGAACGTTCTCGCCAAGCAGCAGGAAGAGGCTCTGCTCTGGCGCGACATGGAGAACGACGTCGTGCAGCAGTTGATGCGCCGGCTGGCCGCGGTCAAGCCGGTGGCGCCGCCGCCGGCCGAGTAGCGGGCGCGCCGATGCTGCTCAAAGGCGAGCAGTTGGCGGCGCAACTCGCGCGCGAACTGCAGCCGGTCTATCTGGTGTATGGCGATGAGCCGCTGCTGCTCATCGAGGCGGCCGACGCGATTCGTGCGGCCGCACGCCAGCGCGGTTTCGACGAGCGCGAAGTGCTCAGCGCGCAAGCGGGTTTCAACTGGAACGAGCTCTATCAGGCGGGTGGCAGTCTGTCCCTGTTCGGCGCGCGCAAGGTGATCGACCTGCGCCTGCCGACCGGCAAGCCCGGCCGCGAGGGCAGTGCGGCGCTGCACGACTACTGCGCGCGGCCGTCCCCCGACGTGCTGCTTCTGGTCAGCGCGTTCGAGCTCGACTGGCGTGATGAAAAAGCCGCCTGGGTCGCGGCGATCGCCGCGGCGGGTGCCGTCGTCAAGCTCGTTGCGCCGGCTGTGGGCGAACTGCCGGCGTGGATTGCCGGCCGTCTGGCGCGCCAGGGACAGCGTGCGGACGCCGCCAGCCTGCGCTTCATCGCCGATCGGGTGGAAGGCAATCTGCTCGCCGCGCACCAGGAGATCGTCAAGCTCGGCGCGCTCTACGCGGCAAAGGAACTGAGCCTGGCCGAGGTGCGCGCGGCGGTGCTCAACGTTGCCCGTTACGATCTGGACGACCTGCGGAGCGCGCTGCTCGTCGGCGACCCGGTGCGCCTGGTGCGGATTCTGGACGGCCTGCAGCAGGAAGGCGAGGCGCCGCTGCTGATTCTGTGGGCGATCAGCGAGGAAGTGCGCGCGCTGGCGCAGATCGGCCGCGGGCTGGCCGCGCGCCGGCCGCTCGAAGCGCTGCTCAAGGAAGCGCGCGTCTGGGGCGCACGGCAGTCGCTGATGCGCCAGGCGCTGCAGCGCTGCAGCGCGCCGCAGGCTGCCGCGGCGCTGCAGCACGCGGCGAACATCGACCGGATGATCAAGGGCCTGGGCAGCGGCGACGTGTGGAACGAGTTCCGCCGCCTGGCGCTCAGCCTTGCCGCTGGCGGAAGGGCTG
>NZ_JAVMKF010000028.1:6257-40717 GCF_031732815.1 Accumulibacter sp.
GTGTGGAACGAGTTCCGCCGCCTGGCGCTCAGCCTTGCCGCTGGCGGAAGGGCTGAGCGGCTGAATGGCTGAATGGCTGAATGGCTGAGCGGCTGAACGGCTGAACGGCTGAACGGCTGAACGGCTGAACGGCTGAGCGGCTGCGGTCGGCGCGCGCCGCGCCAAGTAGCCGCGGTCGCCGTCTGCTGGATCAGGATTGGTCGGCCTTGCCCGCTTCGCTCGCCACGCCGTCCGGCGCCAGGTGTTCCCAGGCGCAGTCGGGGGCTTGTCGACGCACTTCAGCGAGCCCGGGGCGCGGTTTTTCGTGCACGATGCACTCGCCCGCGCTGTCCGCATCGATCACGACCAGGCCGAGTTCGCCATCGACCGAACGCTCGCCGTCCCAGAAACTGCACGTGGCGCAGACCTTGACTTCGGCGGGCAGAATCAGCTTCTTCTTTTTCATGGTTGCAGTGGCTCAAGCAGCGTGATGATAGCGCTAAGAACCGCTGCGTCGCCAGTGGTTCCCGGCAGTCTGCGATTTCCGCGGTGCGCCGCGCGATTGACCGGCAAACCCGGTTGGCGCCTATAATCCGAGCCTTGAGCAGCGAGGGCAAAGCAATGGATATCGGGCAGTACATGCGAGACGTCGGCCACCGGGCGCGCGCTGCGGCGCGCGTCGTCGCGCGCGCCGACAGCCAGACGAAGAATCAGGCCTTGCGGGCGATCGCCGCAGCGATCCGGCGCGAGGCAGCGACGCTGCTGGCGGCCAATCGCGAGGATGTGGCCAACGCCCGGGCAGCCGGTCTGGCGACGGCCATGGTCGATCGCCTGACGCTGTCGGCGAAGGGCGTCGAAGCGATGGCCGAGGGCGTCGATCAGGTCGCGGCGCTGGCCGACCCGGTCGGCGAGATCAGCGATCTCAAATTTCGCCCGAGCGGTATTCAGGTCGGTCGCATGCGCGTGCCGCTCGGCGTCATCGGCATCATCTACGAGGCGCGGCCGAATGTCACCGCCGACGCTGCGGCGCTGTGCCTGAAGTCGGGCAACGCCTCGATCCTGCGTGGCGGCTCGGAAGCGATCTGCAGCAACCGGGCGATCGCCGCGCTCGTGCAGGAAGGAATTGCCGCTGCCGGTCTGCCGGCGGACGTCGTGCAGATGGTCGACACGACCGATCGCGCTGCCGTCGGTCATCTGATCACGCTGCGCGAATACATCGACGTGATCGTTCCGCGCGGCGGCAAGGGCTTGATCGGGCGGCTGCTCGCCGAGTCACGCGTGCCGATGATCCAGCATCTGGACGGCAACTGCCACGTCTATGTCGATGCCGAGGCCGATCCGGCGAAGGCGCTGGCGATCATCGAAAACGCCAAGACGCAACGCTATGGGACGTGCAACACGGCGGAAACGCTGCTCGTCGCACGCTCCGCGGCGGCACATCTGCTGCCGCCGATCGCCGCGATGCTGGCCGAGAAGGGGGTCGAAATCCGCGGCTGCCCGGAAACGCTGGCCAGCGTGCCGGGTGCGCTGCCGGCCAGCGAGGAGGACTACTACACCGAATTCCTGGCGCCGATCATCGCGGTCAAGGTCGTTGCCGGCCTCGACGAAGCGATAACCCATATCAACCATTACGGCTCGCACCATACCGATGCGATCGTCAGCGAGAACTACAGCGCCGCGTTGCGCTTCATGCGCGAGGTCGACTCGTCATCGGTGATGATCAATGCCTCGACGCGTTTTGCCGACGGCTTCGAGTACGGTCTGGGGGCCGAGATCGGCATTTCGACCGACAAGATCCATGCGCGCGGCCCGGTCGGGCTGGAAGGACTGACCAGCCAGAAATGGATCGTTCTCGGCCACGGTGAAGTACGTGCGTGAGGCCGGCGCACGGCGCACGCTGGCGCGCCGCTGCTTTATGCCAGCAAAGATGCAGAGCACGACGCGCGCCAAGCGCATGCTGCCGGCGCTGTCTGCCCATTCCCTGAAACCTGTTTGCCACGAGAAGGAGACTACCGCATGAAAACTTATCTTGTCGCAGCGCTCGCCGCGCTGTCGCTCAACCTTGCCGTCGCGGTCGAAGTCGACGGCAGCAAATTCGACGACCGGACGCGTGTCGGGAGCAGCGAACTCGTGGTCAATGGCGCCGGGATACGCAAGAAGGCGGTGTTCAAGGTCTATGCGATGGCGCTCTACCTGCCTGGAAAACATGCTGACGCAGAGGGTGCGGTCGGTGCGCGCGGTGCCAAGCGCGTGTCGATCAGCCTGCTGCGCGACCTGTCGGCGCAGCAGTTCGTCGAAGCGCTGCAGGAAGGCATGACGAGCAACCACAGCGAGGCCGAAATGGCCGGCCTGAAGGATCGTCTGAAGCAGTTCTCCGATGCCCTGCTGGCGCTTGGCGAAGCGAAGACCGGCACCAGTGTCGTCATCGACTGGCTGCCCGAGAGCGGCACCCGCCTGACGGTGAACGGGCAGGTCAAGGGCAAGGACATCGCCGGCGAGGACTTCTACAAGGCGCTGCTGCGCATCTGGCTCGGGCGCAAGCCGGTGCAGGACGATCTCAAGCAGGCCCTGCTCGGCAAGGCCGCGTGAGCGGCTGATGGCGCGCTCGTGGCGGGCTGAGCCGGACGCCGATCCGGCGTATCAGGCGATCGTTGCCGCGCCGGGGTTCTGTCTTGGTGTGCGCTGCAGCGCCAGCGCCATCGAGCGCATCGCCTTCCTGCCGGCGCAGGCCGAATGCGCGCCGGCCAATCCCCTGGCGGCGACAGCGTGCGCGCAACTGCGGGCGTATCTGGCTGACCCCGAGTACCGTTTCGATCTGCCGCTGCAGACTGCCGGAACGCCTTTTCAGCGCCTGGTCTGGCAAGAGATTGCCGCCATCCCGGTGCACCAGACGAAGAGCTACGGGCAGATTGCGCGCGCCGTGCACAGCGCTGCGCGCGCCGTCGGTCAGGCGTGCGGAGCCAATCCGTATCCGGTCGTCGTTCCCTGCCATCGTGTGCTCGCCGCGCAGGGGGGGCTGGGCGGTTTTGCCCGGCAGAGCGGCGGTTTTCTGCTCGAGGTCAAGCGCTGGCTGCTGGCGCATGAAGCTGGCTGATTCGCCGCTGCCGGTCGATCCCGGCGATCTGGCCGAGATCGAGGCGTTTTGCGACACGCTGTGGTTGGAGGACGGGCTGGCGCGAAACTCGCTGGCCAGCTATCGCAGCGATCTGCTGCAGCTTGCCGGCTGGCTTGCCGAGCAGCGCCTGGGCAGCTTGACCGAGGTCGACCAGCCGACCTTGCTGCGCTACGTCGCGACGCTGGCGCAGACGCTGCGCGCTTCGTCGCAGGCGCGTTACTTGTCGACCCTGCGCCGCTTCTATCGGCACCAGGTCGCGCGCGGCCGGCGCAGCGACGACCCGACGCTGAACATTGCCCAGCCGGTACGGCCGGCGCGCCTGCCGAAAGTGATTTCGGAGGGGCAGGTCGATGCGCTGCTCGCGGCACCGCACAGCGAAACGCCGCTTGGCCAGCGCGATCGGGCGATGCTCGAAACGCTGTATGCGACCGGCCTGCGCGTTTCCGAACTGGTCGCCCTGAAACTCCACGAACTCAAGCTGGACATGGGCATCGTGCGCGTCTTCGGCAAGGGCAGCAAGGAAAGGCTGGTGCCGCTCGGCGAAGAGGCCTGCCACTGGCTGCGCGGCTATCTCGCCGAAGCACGCAAGTCGATCCTCGCCGGTCGGCAGAGCGACGATGTGTTCGTTACCGCGCGCGCGACGGCGATGACCCGCCAGGCTTTCTGGCAGTTGATCAAGCGCTACGCGCTGCACGCCGGAATCGACCCGGCCCGACTCTCGCCGCACGTCCTCCGGCATGCCTTCGCCACGCACCTGCTCAATCACGGCGCCGATCTGCGCGTCGTGCAACTGCTGCTCGGGCACGCCGACATTTCGACGACGCAAATCTACACGCATGTCGCGCGCGAGCGCCTGAAGGCGCTGCACGCTGTGCACCATCCGCGCGGTTGAGCGGCGGGTGTGGCGGGCCTGTCAAGTGCGCCGGAATGTGCGCCGGAAGGTACGCCGGCGTTCGGCGCGCGGGCTGGGCGTTTCCGCCTTCTCGCCTTGGTCTTCTTTCTCATCGTTCTAGCGGTTGAGGTAGCGAAGAACGCCGGTTTGCCTGGCGGGGTCGATCTCGAGCAGGCTGAGGCCGCCGAAATCGATCGGCAGCACACTCCATTCGTCGATCGCCAGGCCGAGGTAGTGCCCGAGCAGCGCGCGGATGACTCCAGCATGGCTGACGACGATCGATTCTGCCGCGCGCATTTCGGCGACCGCGGCGACCGCGCGCGCCTGCAGGCAGGCGGCGGACTCGCCGCCTGGCGGGGTGAAACGCAGCGGGTCGGCCGCCCAGAGATCGAGTAAGCGGCGCTCGACGGCGTCCCAGGCTTGCCCCTCCCATTCGCCGAAGTTGATTTCCATCAGCCGCTGATCGAACTGCGGCTGCGCGTGCAGCGCTTCGGCCAGGCGGCGGCAGCGCAGCAGTGGACTGGCGCACAGCCTGGCATCAGCCGGCAGCAGCGGCCGCAGGCGGCGGGCGACCGGCGCGGGGTCTTCGGCGGCGAGGTCGAGCTGGCCGTAGCAGAGGCCGGCGCCGTGCAGCGGGCGCGGATGACGAATCAGGAAAAGTTGCACAGCACGCCGGCGTAGAACGCCACTTCCGCAAGCTGCTGCGTCGCTCCCAGGCAATCGCCGGTATAGCCGCCGATACGCCGCCGAAACAAGCGCGCCAGCCAGAACGTCGCCAGCGCTGCCGCCAGGCAGCCCGCCAGCGCGCTGCGCGGTGGCAGCAGGAGCAAGGGCAGCAGCGCCGTCAGTCCGGCGCAGGCGAGTTCACCGCCGGTGATGCGCGTCGCCAGCGGCTTGGCCTTGCCCTCGTCACGCACGTAATTGAGCGCGCGCAGCAGGCTCGTCGCGGCAAAGCGCGACAGCGTGTGGCCGGCGACGAGGACTGCCGGGACAAGCGACACAGCGATCTCGACCAAGGCGCTGAAACGCGCCAGCAGGAGCATCACCAGGGCAATGGCGCCGAAACTGCCGATGCGCGAATCCTTCATGATGCTCAGAACCTGCGCCTTCTCCCAGCCACCGCCGAAGCCGTCGACCATATCGGCCCAGCCGTCCTCATGAAACGCGCCGGTGACGTAGAGCGAACTCGCCATCGCCGCCAGAATCGCCAGCGAGCGCGGCCAGATCTGCGCCGTCAGCCAGAAGACTGCTGCGGCAATCGCGCCGACCAGCAAGCCGACGGCGGGAAAATAGCGTGTCGAACGATCGAGCGCTTCGCTGCTATGGCCAACCCACCGGGGTACCGGCAGCCGTGTGAAGAAGCGAACGGCGCCGAAGAAATACGATAGCTCGCGTTGCAGGAATATCACGGGTGATCTCTCGCCTGGTTCGGATGGACTGCGAGTGTAGCGCGCGCGGCACGCGCGCAGGAAAGGCGATTTCCTCGAGGATGGGCTTGAGCCGGCGAGTGGTGGCGGTGGCCAGCAGGAGCCAGCGGCCGATCTGTCGCTTGATCTTGTCGATGGTTAAGGTTAGGTTGATCTTCTAGCGAGAAGAAGGATCAAGGAAGGCAGCGGTGGCGGCATAGGCGGCCAGTGCCTTGTGCTTGTCGAAGACCGTCTTGGCGCAGAAATCCTGGCGCGCAGCGTGCCAAGACCATCCGGAGGTATATTCCAGGTTGCGCTGGTGCTTGATTCGCTTGAATGCCTCTTCGATCCGCCAGCGACCGTGGTAAAGGTCGGCAAACGCGGCTGCTGGAAAGGCGACGGGGTCGAGAAGCGAGCTCATCACGACATGCACACGTTCGTTCGGTGTCACCATGCGAACCGTGGTCGGCGTCGCTGGGCATTCATAGCCCTCGGCATCGCGCGCATTGGGCGCGCGCAGGACGGTGAGAGATATGCTGATATAACAACTTGTCAGGGTTGTAGCTCGTGGAGCCAGGCAAGCAACGGAATCTGACATGCATAAGTGTGCCAAGCTGCAGAATATCTCGCAAGTAATCAGTTTGTTTACTCAAGCCTGGTTCATGATATTCGAGTGCGGATGCCCTGGCGCACAAGCTCCGCCGAGCTCTATCCGGTTTTGCTAGAATCCCGGAAGGTCAGAACCAACCGCAGCATCGATGACCCGACCGGAATTGGCAGGGCTCGACTCATCGCAGAACCTTTGCTGTTCAAACAATCAAATTCACGTCTAAGCGCGAGCGAGCCGGTTGCTACCAACGTTCGGCTCAGGATTTTCGGCCGCACGCCGCGGCGACATTTGAGCGCAGAGGCCCTATCTTGATTATTCAGTCGTTTCAACTGCATGCAACGATACGCTAGAATGGATATGTCCAGTCATGAACATGAATTTTAAGGCCGCCTGTTATTTGCACGCGTTTGAAAACAATCAGCCTATTGACGGTGGGTTTTTACATGACGGTTTGTTAAGAACATACAAACTCGATTACTCGGTCTCAAGTTTGGCACGGATTGATGACTTTCTGGACGCGATTCGGGCTACGAATACGCTGACCGCGGATAACTATCTTGACTCCCAGGCCAGCCAGAATCTTCTGTACTATTTGTGCTTTTACGTCGGGGAAGTAATTTCTCGAAAGCTGCAAAGTCCGCCTTGGTGGCGCGGATTCGACGATTTTGTTGAAGGTGAGGACGTCATGGTTCTGATCAACGGACGAATCTTTGAGTACAGCCTGTCGCTCGACTTTCCTGAGCATCCAAATCTTCGAACAAAGACACTGTTCAAGCCCCTCGTTTCCATTACCTCAAGACTTATAGAAGATGATCTCAATAAATCAGTGTCGTGGAGCGCCGGTTTTTTCATCGGTGATGTGTCAGGTGACCCGGAGTGCAACACTCCTTTACCTGCACTTCCTGTCAAGCCATGGCCTGTCAATATTGCAGAGGTGTTATCAAGTCATCCCGAACTGCGCGAAAGGTTGTTCTTCAAAACGCCTTTCGGCTTTGTTGATGATCCAATCCAAGATTTGTTTGCGTGCAAGAACGCCATCTTGGAAAATGGCCGTGTGGTATGGGGGGCTGTGATCGAGGTTAATACGCTGATCTATGAAAATAATGGACTGTCTGGTGTGGTTGGCCGCGTGTTATATGCTCCCGACGGAAGGGTTGAGCCTGGCACTCTGTTTGATCTAAGCCGCGTCGTCGCCAGTTACAAAACTATCGCGAATGTTGAACGCGACGCGCTTGAAGAAGATGCGCAAGCTCTGTGCGCATTGATGAGCGACGAGATGTCACGTCATTTTGGCTTCGATATTCCAAGGCGCATCATTGCTTACCCTCTAAAAATGTCAGTCACCTATTTTTATCGCCCACACCTCATTGGCAACAGGCTGATGAGTAATGAAATCCCATTGCTCATCCATGATGACTATCCCGGCATGGTGCTGCCCTTGCCGCATTATTTTTGGACAGCAGGATTCGTAGAGTACTGGGAAAAGAACTTGTCGCATCATATCATGCAGGCGGCGATGCGTGGTGATGATCTCGAAGCCTATGTTGCGGACCCGCTGCTGGCACACTTGATGCCATGCAGTATCATCGAAGAAGGCCTGCTATGGTCAAGACAGGGCGAGTATGCTAAAGCAAAGGCAGCTTGGGAAAAAGCGGGAGCCAAAGGCCAGGCAGGAGCTAATTATGGCCTTGGAACTCTCTACGAAAATGGCCACGGGGTTGAAAAGGACATGAATCTAGCCATGGAATATTATGAGAAGGCTGGCAAAGAATATCCTCTTGCCGAGGAAGCGCTTGCCAGACTTAAAGGCGAAGAGGTCAAAAACCAAAGCAACCCTTCGACGCAACCGATAACGCTGCTTCAGGCCACGAAGTTGGCGGAAAGGCCCCTTTCTGAATACGGAAGATGGTTGCAGATTGTCTTGGATAGCCGGCAACTCGAGAGCGACGCTGAATTGCGGAGGAAACTGCTGGCTGCAGGCTGTCCGCCCGAAATACAGGGAATGTTGATCACGAAGACGCGGGAGATGGTAGGGAGCAGACGAAAGGGAAGGTCTTATCTGCCCTTTGCTTTATTGGTGACCATGTTTTATGTTGCGCACGTTTTCATGTCGAAAAGCACAAGCCTGTTGTTTGATGTCCTTGCTGGCGGTTTGCTTGCATTGCTTCTTGCTTTGCTTCTCAGAAGACGATAATTGGTCGCAGCGATTACTAATAAAGGAATATTTTTCCTTGAGAGCCGAGTGCGAGCGCACTCCGGATGCTGAACGAATCTGGAATAGATCTCGTCGATCTGTTGCAAGTGTTGGCAGGCAAAGGGAAGAAGGAGTCTGAGGTTGGCTTTATCAACCGGTTTTTCGGACCCGTTGGTTGCCTTTTTTCCTTGACCTGCTCGTCGGCGTCCCGCACTCCGATGGCATCGTCTTGTGGGCATCGCAGAGGCAGGAGACAGCACGCAATCGCATGGAGTTGAAAGAAGCTTCTGGTAAACCTTGAGGCACTCATTCCTACTCGCGTCTTTTCGGCGAGGGGTCTGATGGTGACGAAGGGAGCAGGTCTGAAGGGGGGCTCTTGTGGGAAGTGGGCGATTCGCGCAAACCGAGCAACGGAACGCGCCATTACTTCGAGGAGATGGCGGTGATCGCGATGGAAGCTGTACTGTCCGATTGTGACAGCATCGACGATATCGCGTAATGGGGACATGCAAAGGCGGCTTTGTTGCGCGAGGTTCTCGTGCGCGAGACCCGCATCCGGTCCAAGGAGACGCTTTTGCGGGGCTCACGGGCGCTCGAGTCGAAGCAATTTAAGGCTGTCTTTCGCCGTTGGGTGGCCGGGGTGGTCGGCGCCCCAAGGGTAGTGTTGCGGTCGACGGCAAGTAAGAGGGGCGCCACTCGTTTTTCGAATACGGGGGCAGCCGGGGCTGCGTCAGGAAAGATTTGCCGTGCGCCGGCAGCAACCGGGGGGTTTCGGTTTCCCCCCAGCTTCGGTACACTTCGCCGTCTGACCGAAGCAAGTGACTACTCGGCAAAGTTCAAACCCCTTCATCCGGCCCGCGTGAGCGGGCAATTGCAAGCACATGCCGAGCCGAACCAAGCGAATCCTGATCATTGTCCTTGCCCTGGCCGGTCTGGTCGGGCTGGCGTACATCGCGCAGCATGGCCTGCGGCCACCTGGCGGCGCGCCGCAAACGGCGGCGGCAGGCGGCGCTCCCGGGCGTCCCGGGGCGGCCGGGCCGGCGGGCTCGGGACCTGCGGGTGGACCGCCTTTGTCTGTCGAAACGGCGCGCGTCGTCAGCACATCGCTGGCGCTGGAGGCGACGGCAGTCGGCTCCTTGCGTTCGAACGAATCGGTGGTCCTGCGGCCGGAGACCGCTGGGCGGATTGCGCAGATCAACTTCCGCGATGGCTCGGCGGTGCGCAAGGGAGACCTCCTGCTCGCCCTCGACGGCGCGACGCAGGCGGCCGAGCTGGCGCAGGCGCAGGCCAATCTTGCGCTGGCGCGGACCAACCATCAGCGCACGCAGGATCTCTTTGCCCGCAAATTTGTCAGTCGGCAGGCGCTGGACAACGCCGAGGCAACGCTCAAGGTGCAGGAGGCCGCGCTTCTGCTGGCGCAGGCCAGATTCGAGCGGACGCGGATCCGCGCGCCTTTCGCCGGAGTCGTCGGCATTCGCAGCGTGAGCATCGGCGACTACGTCAAGGAGGGCCAGGATCTGGTCAATCTGGAGGATATCGGTACCTTGAAGATCGATTTCCGCCTGCCCGAATCCTACCTTTCCCAGATCAGGACCGGGCAGCGGATCGAGGTGACAAGCGATGCGGCGGCCGGACGCCAGTTCTCGGCGGTGCTCGACGCGATCAATCCGCTCGTCGAGGCGGGCGGGCGTGCGATCTCGCTGCGGGCGAGTCTGCCGAACGGCGAGGGACTGTTGCGGCCCGGCATGTTCGTTCGCCTTCGCCTGATTCTGGCAAGCCGCCCGAACGTCCTGCTCGTTCCCGAGCAGGCGGTGATTCCCGACAGCAAGGCGCCCTACGTCTACCGCGTCGTCGACGGCAAGGCGCTGCGTGCGGCCATCGTAACCGGCCAGCGGCGTGAGGCGCAGGTGGAGATTGTCGAAGGTTTGCGCCAGGGCGACGAGGTGGTCACCGCTGGTCAGTTGAAACTGCGCGAGGGTGCGCCTGTACGCGCCGTGGGCGAAGCGGCGCAGGCGGCGGCAGCGGGCGCCAAGCCCCCGGCGGGCGACCGGCCGGCCGCAGCTTCGTCCAGGGATTCGACCGAGGCGGCGAGAACGGGTAGTCGATGAAAATCTCCGACCTGTGCATACGTCGCCCGGTCTTTGCGACGGTGCTCTCGCTGGCGATCATGCTGGTCGGCCTGGTTTCCTACACCCGCTTGCCGGTGCGCGAGTATCCGAAGATCGACGAGCCGGTGGTCACCGTCGATACGACGTATCGCGGTGCGTCGGCCGAGATCGTCGAGTCGCAGATCAGCAAGCCGCTCGAGGATTCGCTCGCCGGTATCGAGGGCGTCGACGTCATCACCTCGATTTCGCGTCAGGAAAACAGCCAGATTTCGGTGCGTTTCAAACTCGAGCGCAATCCGGACTCGGCGGCGGCCGACGTACGCGACCGGGTTTCGCGCGTACGCAACAAGTTGCCGACGGCGATCGAAGAACCGGTCATCGCGAAGGTCGAGGCAGACGCCAATCCGATCATCTGGATCGCTTTCTCGTCCGACCAGCATTCGGCGCTCGAGGTGACCGATGTCGCCAGCCGCATCGTCAAGCCGCGTCTGCAGACGCTGCCGGGGGCTGCCGATGTGCGCGTTTTCGGTGAGCGCAAGTTCGCCATGCGCGTCTGGCTCGATCGCACGCGTCTGGCAGCGTACAGGTTGACGCCGCAGGATGTCGAGGACGCGCTGCGGCGCCAGAACGTCGAGGTGCCGGCTGGCCGCATAGAAAGCCAGAGTCGCGAGTTTTCCGTCGTTGCCCGCACCGACCTGAGCGATCCGGAAGGCTTTGCCGCGATCATCGTCAAGCAGGCGGACGACGCGCGCGGCAGCTATCCGGTGCGCATTGCCGATCTTGGCCGGGTCGAACTCGGCGCAGCGTCCGAGCGCAGCAGCGTGCGTTTCAACGGGCGTCCGGCGGTCGCGCTGGGCGTCATCAAACAGGCGACCGCCAATCCGCTCGAGCTTTCGCGCGCCTTGCGCGGCGAGTTGCCGAAAGTGGTGGCCGAACTCCCCAGCGGGATGACCGCCAACATCGCCTACGACTCGTCGGTTTTCATCGACCGCTCGATCGACGCGGTATTCAAGACGATCGGCGAGGCGATGCTGCTCGTCCTGTTGATCATCTTCGTTTTCTTGCGCAATTTCCGCGCGACGCTGATTCCGCTGGTGACGATCCCGGTGTCGCTGATCGGAGCCTTTGCGCTCATGCTTGTCTTCGGCTTCAGCATCAACACATTGACCTTGCTGGCGCTGGTCCTCGCCATCGGCCTCGTCGTCGATGACGCGATCGTCGTGCTGGAGAACATCTATCGCCATATCGAGGAAGGCCTCCCGCGGCGGCAGGCAGCGTTTCAGGGCGCGCGCGAGATCGGCTTCGCGGTCGTCGCGATGACCATCACGCTGGCTGCAGTCTATGCCCCGGTCGCTTTCATGACCGGGCGGACCGGCAAGCTGTTCGTCGAATTCGCGCTGACGCTGGCCGGCGCCGTGCTCGTCTCCGGGCTGGTCGCGCTGACCTTGTCGCCGATGATGTGCTCCTTGTTGCTGCGTCACGAGACGCGGCATGGCAGGGCTTACGTCTGGGTTGAAGGCATTCTCGACGGCCTGACACGCGGCTATCGCCGGCTGTTGACCGCGGCTCTGGCGCGTCGCTGGCTGGTCATGCTGGCTTTCTTTCTGGTTGCCGCAGCAAACTGGTTTCTCCTCGCCGCATTGAAATCGGAACTGGCACCGACCGAGGATCGCGGGGTGATCATCGGCGTCTTTCTCGGGCCCGAGGGGGCGACGCTCGACTATACCGACCGCTACGCGCGACAGCTCGAAGGGATCTACGCGGCCACGCGCGACGTCGAGCGTTACTTCGTGGTTGCTGGTAATCCGACGGTCAGCCAGGGGATTTCCTTCGTCGGCCTGGTCGACTGGAATGCACGGCAGCGCAGTTCGCCGGCGGTGGTCAAGGAACTCTTTCCGCAGTTCATGGGCATTCCCGGCGTGCTCGCTTTTCCGGTGTTGCCGCCGTCGCTCGGTCAGAGCCCGCGCGAGAGGCCGGTCAACTTCGTCATCGTCACTTCGGCTTCGTATGCCGAACTGAACCGGGTAACCGGCCAGATCCTCGACGAAGTGGCGAAGAACCCGGGTTTCGTCAATGTCGACACCGACCTCAAGCTGAACAAGCCCGAACTCTCGGTCAGCGTCGATCGTGACAAGGCAATGGACACCGGCGTGCAGATCGAAACCGTCGGACGGACGCTGGAAACCATGCTGGGCGGACGGCAGGTCACCCGCTTCAAGCGCGCCGGCGAGCAGTATGACGTCATCGTTCAGGTCGCCGACAGCGAACGGACGGCACCCTCCGACATCAGCGACATCTTTGTTCGCGCGCGCGATGGCAGCATGATTCCGCTGAGCAATCTGCTGGCGGTCGAGGAGACGGTCAGCCCGCGCGAGCTGAACCACTTTGCCCAGCGGCGGGCGGTGACGATCAGCGCCAACCTGGCGCCGGGTTATGCGATGGGTGAGGCGCTGAAGTTCCTGGAAGAAACTGCCGGCCGCGCTCTGCCGCCGGGTTACGCGGTCGACTACGCCGGCCAATCACGCGAATTCAAACTTTCGTCGGCGTCCCTGGCGCTAACTTTCGTTCTCGCGCTGGCCTTCATCTATCTCGTCCTGGCCGCCCAGTTCGAGAGCTTCCGCGATCCCTTCATCATCATGCTGACCGTTCCGTTGTCGATGACCGGGGCGCTGATTGCGCTGCTGCTCAGCGGCGGGACACTCAATGTCTATAGCCAGATCGGTCTGGTAACGCTGGTTGGCCTGATCACCAAACACGGCATTCTGATCGTCGAGTTTGCCAATCAGTTGAAGGCGCAGGGACGCGAACTGCGCCACGCCGTGCTCGAAGCGTCCGAACTGCGTCTGCGGCCGATTCTGATGACCACCGGCGCGATGGTACTCGGTGCGATTCCGCTTGCCCTGGCGAGCGGCGCCGGAGCCGAGAGCCGGCAGCAGATCGGCTGGGTCGTCGTCGGCGGCCTGCTGCTGGGTACCTTCTTCACCTTGTTCGTCGTGCCGACGGTCTATACGCTGCTCGCGCGGCCGGCAGCCGCGGGGCACGAAGAGCACCCGGCAGCTAGCGGCCAGTGATTGGCGCATGGCAAGCTCGGGCCGGCAGCCTCAGGCAGGCGCAGCGGCGGGTGGGCGGCGTACCCGCGCAGTTTGCTCTGGCCGAGGCTGAAAACCTTGCTGCGGGCCGGTCTTGACGATGTGCGGCGGCATGCACCGGCGGCCATGGCAGCCGGTGACGACTCGCCCGGCAGCGTCGGAGCAAGCGCGCCTTTTCATGCGCTGCCCGTCAGGAAGCGGCAGCCCTGGTGGCGGACGAGCGTGTTCCTTGTCCTGGTTGGCGCGCTCCACCTCGTGGCCTTGCTGATCGCCTTCGGTGCCGTCTGGCGACCGGCCGTGCCGCAGGTCCTCGTTCCCCTGACGGTGCGCGTCGCCGAGCCAGCGCGTGCGCCCAGTCTGGACGAGCCGGCAAGGGTCGCGCCGCCGAAAAGGGTGGTGCCGCCGAAGCGTGTCGTGCCGCCGCCAGCAACGCACGCGCCGGCGCCCAAGGTGGCCTTGGCGCGCGCGCCAGCGGTCGCCGCCGCAAACAGTGACGCGTCGCCCGCGTTGGCTGCCTTGCCGGCGCCGCCGGCCACTGCCGCCGGCGAAGCGGCAAGCGCACCCGCCGCGCCCGCAGTGCGCGTCGCCGCGCGTTTCGACGCCGATTATCTGCGCAATCCGAAGCCGGTCTATCCGCCGGCGGCGCGCCGGCTCGGCGAGGAGGGCAGGGTGGTGCTGCGCGTTCGAGTGAGTGCGGAGGGGATGCCGGTGCTGGTCGAGGTCAAGCAGTCGAGCGGTTTTCCGCGGCTCGACGAGGCTGCGCGCACTGCCGTCGAGCACTGGCGCTTCGTCCCCGCCCGACAGGGAAGCGAAGCGATCGAGTCTTCCGTGCTCGTCCCGCTGCAGTTTGCCCTCGATGGCTGATGCGCTCGATTGGCGAACGAAGGTGCGCCAGGCCAAGCGGTGGAGCGCCTCGGGCAGCCAAGGCAGAACGCGCCGGCCACAAGGCGGCGCGCCAGGTTTGAGTCGAACGATGGGGTCATCAAGAGCATGAACATGGAAATCGGGTTGCTTCACTTCTGGGCGCAGAGCGATTGGGTGACGCGTGCGGTCGCCATCGTCCTTGTTCTGCTTTCCGTCGCGAGCTGGTACGTGATCGCCGTCAAGGCGCATGCCGCCTGGCAGGCGCGGCGCTGCCACGCGCGCGCGCTGGCCGCTTTCTGGGGCGCGCCCAGTCTGGCCGCGGCGATCGAAGTGCTGCGCAGCGAAGACCGGACCGGAATTCTCACCAGCTTGGCGATCGCTGGTGCGAATGCGGCGCAACTGCATCGTGAGCACGCCGATCGCGGTATCGGCGCTGGCGTCAGCGTCAGCGAATTCATCACGCGCTCGCTACGCAGCCAGATCGTCGAAGCGCAGGCGACCATCGAGTCGGGTCTCACCTTCCTCGCTTCGGTCGGTTCGACCGCGCCGTTCATCGGTCTCTTCGGCACCGTCTGGGGGATCTACCACGCGCTGGTCGGTCTCTCCGGGGCGACGCAGGTGGTTCTCGACAAGGTTGCCGGTCCGGTCGGCGAAGCCTTGATCATGACCGCCGGCGGACTGTTCGTGGCGATTCCGGCGGTGCTCGCGTTCAATGCCTTCACGCGCGGCAATCGTCTGACCCTGGCTCGGCTGGACGGCTACGCGCACGATCTGCATGCCTATCTGACGACCGGCCTGCGCGGCCGGCCGGGCGACAAGCTGGTCGATCTGCGTGCGCTACGCGCCGAGCGCAGCGCCTGAGGAAAGGAGCACGCCAATGTCTTTCGGTTCTTTCGAGCAGGGCGCGAGCCATCAGCCGATGTCGGAAATCAACACGACGCCGCTGGTCGACGTCATGTTGGTCCTGCTTGTCATCTTCATCATCACCGCGCCGCTCTTCCACCACGCGGTTCCGATCGACCTGCCGAAGGTGGACGCCAAGCCGCTGGACGACAGGCCGCGCATCATCGCGGTCGCCATTGACGCGCTTGGTCGCGTGTTGATCGATGGAAGCGCGGTGACGAGCAGCGAACTCGCGCAGCGTCTGGGTCAGGCAGCCGCTGCCGCGGAGCAGCCGGAACTGCATTTGCGCGCCGATCGGGCGACGCGCTACGAGCGCGTCACCGAAATCCTCGCCGAGGCGCAGCGCCAGGGTCTGACGCGTATCGTTTTCGTGACGCAGCCACCGCCCTGATCGCGGAGGGTGGCGGAAGCGCTGCCCGGCGGCGGCCAGCGCGGCAGATCAGCCGGCGCATGCGCGGCGGCGGGAGACCGCCGCCGGCCGGCTGCTCGATGCCCGGCTTCCGCGCAAACGCAGCAAGCGTCAAGCGTCCGGGCAGCTTGCAAGCTCGCCCTATTTCTGATATCTATCTGCTTTTTTTCCGAAACAAGAGAGCAGGATCTTCGAACATGGCTGACGAGTTGGTCTACAAGCATTTCACTCCGTACGTCGCGAAAGCTGGCGAGGAGTTCATGAACAGCGATCAGCTGGCTCATTTCCGCGGCATCCTTGATGCGCTCAAAGGGCAGTTGATGGAGGACATCGAGCGGACGGTGAGTACCATGAAGGACGAGGCGACCGTTTTCGCTGATCCGAACGACCGCGCGAGCCAGGAAACCGATATTGCGATCGAACTGCGCAACCGGGATCGCGAGCGCAAGCTGATCAAGAAGATCGAGGAAACGATCGAGCGCATCGACAAGGGCGACTACGGCTACTGCGCCGCGTGCGGCGTCGAGATCGGCATCAAGCGGCTGGAGGCCCGGCCGACGGCGACCTTGTGCATCGACTGCAAGACGCTGGAAGAGGTGCGCGAAAGGCAGATCGCCAAGTAGGCGGATGGCGGCGCGCTTGCCTGGCCTGGCCTGGCCTCGGCAAGGCCGCTGCTGGGCTCGGTGAGGTGCCGTCGGCGCGCATGTTGGCCGACGGCAAACCGTACATAAGAAAAAAGGACGCCGCGGCGTCCTTTTTCATCGGCCAACCAGTTGTCGGCCTGGCGTCAGTCGCTGGTCAGCGGTCAGGCCGGCGTTGCTGTCGGGCTGAGCGCACCTTCCTCGGCGGTCAAGACCTTCATCGACAACCGAACGCGCCCTTTCTCATCCGCTTCAAGGACCTTGACGCGGACCTTCTGGCCTTCTTTCAGATAGTCGGCGACGGCGTTGACGCGCTCGTTGGCAATCTGCGAAATGTGCAGCAGGCCGTCGCGGCCGGGCAGAATGCTGACGATGGCGCCGAAGTCGAGCAGCTTGAGGACGGTTCCGTCGTAGATTTTACCGACTTCGACATCCGCGGTGATCGACTCGATGCGGGCCTTCGCGGCGTCGGCCGCGTCACCGCTGACCGAGGCGATGGTGATCGTTCCGTCGTCCTTGATGTCGATCGTCGTTCCGGTTTCCTCGGTGATCGCGCGAATCACCGCGCCTCCCTTGCCGATCACGTCGCGGATCTTTTCCGGGTTGATCTTCATCGTGTACAGGCGCGGCGCGTAGCTCGATACTTCCTCGCGGTGGCCGGCGACCGACGAGCGCATCTGGCGCAGGATGTGAAGCCGCGCCTCTTTCGCCTGAGCCAGCGCGATGTGCATGATTTCCTTGGTGATTCCCTGAATCTTGATGTCCATCTGGAGGGCCGTCACGCCGCTCTCGGTGCCCGCCACCTTGAAGTCCATGTCGCCCAGATGATCCTCGTCGCCGAGGATGTCGGTGAGCACGGCGAAGCGGTTGCCTTCCTTGATCAGACCCATGGCGATTCCGGCGACATGCGCCTTGAGCGGCACGCCGGCGTCCATCAGCGCCAGCGAAGCACCGCAAACGCTGGCCATCGAGCTCGATCCGTTCGATTCGGTGATTTCGGAAACGACGCGCATCGAGTACGAGAAGTCTTCCGGCGAAGGCAGAACGGCAATCAGCGCACGCTTGGCCAGCCGGCCGTGCCCGATCTCGCGCCGCTTCGGCGTGCCGATACGACCGCATTCGCCGGTCGCGTAGGGCGGGAAGTTGTAGTGCAGCATGAAGCGCTCGCGGTATTCGCCGGAGAGCGCATCGATGATCTGTTCGTCACGCCCGGTTCCCAGCGTGGCGACGACGATCGCCTGCGTCTCGCCGCGCGTGAACAGCGACGAGCCATGCGCGCGCGGGAGGACGCCGGTGCGGATGGCGATCGGCCGGACGGTGCGCGTGTCGCGCCCGTCGATACGCGGCTCACCCGCCAGGATGCGGCCGCGCACGATCATCGCTTCGGCGTCGGCGATCATGTTGCGCAGCGTGCTGGCGTCGGGTGCGCCCTCGCCGCCGGTGAGTGCGTCCACCGCGTTCGCGCTGATTTCTTTCAGGCGCTGGCTGCGCAACTGCTTGCTGGTGATCCCGTAGGCTTCCTGCAGATCGGCGGTGACGAGCTGATTCAACTTCTCATGAACGGCCTCGTCGCGCGGCGCCGGCGTCCATTCCCACTCCGGCTTGCCGGCTTCGTCGGCGAGTTCGTTGATCACTGCGATCGCCGCCTGCATCTGCTGGTGGCCGAAGACGACGGCGCCGAGCATGACTTCTTCCGGCAACTGCTGCGCTTCCGATTCGACCATCAGCACCGCGGCCTGTGTACCGGCGACGACCAGATCGAGCTGGCTGTTGGCGAGCTGGCCGGCAGTCGGGTTGAGCACGTACTGGCCGTCGATATAGCCGACGCGGGCGGCGCCGATCGGGCCGTCGAAGGGAATTCCCGAGATCGTCAGCGCGGCCGAGGCGCCGATCATCGCCGGAATATCGGGGTCAATCTCCGGATTGAGCGACATGACCATGGCGACGATCTGCACTTCGTGGTAAAAACCTTCCGGAAACAGCGGGCGCAAGGGACGGTCGATGAGGCGCGAGGTCAAAGTTTCCTTTTCGGAAGGACGACCTTCACGCTTGAAGAAGCCACCCGGAATCCGGCCGGCGGCATAGGTCTTCTCGACGTAATCGACGGTCAGCGGGAAGAAATCCTGGCCCGGTTTGCCGGTCCGGTTGCCGACCACGGTGACCAGCACGACCGTGTCTTCCATCGACACGAGCACGGCGCCACTCGCCTGACGGGCAATCTCGCCGGTTTCGAGCGTGACGCGATGAGCTCCGTAGTTGAAGGTCTTCTTGACGATATTAAACATGATTCCCTTTCTCGATAGTCTGGCGCGTTCCTGCCCACGACTCCGGCAGGGAATTCAATCGACGCACCGATTTGCCAACAGAGCCGCAACAGCAGAAACAGCGGCGCAGCCCGTTTCGGGGCTGGCCGCTGGCGGCTTCTCGAACGCCTGCATCCCGACCGCTTTGTCGATCGGCCGGCAGGCTTATTTGCGCAGGCCTAGACGCTGGATCAGGGTGCGGTAGGAGTCGACGTTGGTGCGCTTCAGATAGTCGAGCAACTTGCGGCGCCGACTGACCATGCGCAGCAAACCCCGCCGCGAATGATTGTCTTTCTTGTGCTCCCGGAAGTGCCCGGTAAGGTCATTGATGCGGGCGGTAAGCAGGGCCACCTGCACTTCCGACGATCCGGTGTCGCCGGCGGCACGCTGGTAATCGGCCATGATCTGCGCTTTCTGCGCAACGTTGATCGCCATGTCAAACTCTCTTTCTTTGCAGACGGCGCCGCCCCGGTTTGATAGAGCCAAACGCCAGATGGACAGGTATTGTTATTCGCTTGGCGAAGCGAACCCGCGATTCTAACCGGATGCGCCCAGTGCGGCAAGCCGCGGCGGAGTCGATCGGAGGCCGGCGAAGCACTTTGGCTCGGGCTGCAAGCGACCGCTTTCCGGCTGGCGCCGACCGCTCAGGCGGCCATGTAGCGGCCTGGACGGTGGTTGATCGCCAGCGTCAGGTTGAGCACCGCGGCGCCGAGCAACGAGACCAGGATGCGCTCGACCGGCACCAGAGCCAAAGCTGCGGCGATGATCGCCGCGTCGATCGCCAGTTGCAGGTAGCCGGCGCGCCAGCCGAAGCGCTCCTGCAGCCAGTGCACGACGATGTTCAGCCCGCCGAGGCTGGCGCCGTGGCGAAAGAGGATGATCATGCTCACGCCGGCCAACAGACCGCCAGTGATTGCCGCGAAGAGCGGATCGAGGCGTTCGATGGCGAGCACGCGCGGCAGCGCGTCGGTGGCGACGGCGAGCAGCCCGATCGCGCACAGCGTCTTCAGCGTAAAGGCGCGGCCCAGCGTGAACCAGGCAAAGGCGATGAAAGGGAGGTTGATCGCGAAAAGCAGAGCGCCGAGCGGCGCGGTGCTTGCATAGTGGGCGAGGAAGGCAAGCCCGACCGTTCCACCGGTGATCAGGCCGGCGTGTTTGAGCAGGCCAAGGCCGAGCGATCCGAGCAGGGCGGCAGCGGCGAGGGCCTGCAGGTCTTCGAAGAGGCTGTGACGCAGCGGAGCGGGCATCGGGCAGGCGGAGAGTGCAGCCGCCAATGCTACGCCGATTGCGCGCGGCTGGCGGGCCGGACAAGCGTGGCGCAGATTTCTTCGGCCAGCGCCGCGACCTCCGGCGGCGCCGCGGCGAGCACGTCCTCGCCGTTCGCCGCGCGCAGGGCCAGCGCCAGCGGCCGGAGGAAATCGGCCAAGGCGCTCTCTTCGAGCAGGGCGACGAGTTCAGCGGCTATCCCCAGACGGTGGCACTCGCCAAGCTGTTCACGCAGGAGCCAGAAGGCGTAAGCGTCGCCGTTGGCCGCCGGTTGCGCGAGATCAGCGAGCAGCAGACGTGCCGAATCGCGGTTGCCGAGCCACAATTCGGCCTGCAGGCGCAGCGCGCGCTTGTCGTTCGTTGTCCAGCGTGGCGACTCGCTCGTCGCTATTACTTGCCGGAAGAGCGGCGTCGCTGCCGAGCGTTGTCCGCGCGCGGCAAGCAGGCGCGCCAGGTTGGCAACGACAAAGGGGTCGTCGGGATCGAGGTCGATCGCTTGGCGATAGGCGTTCTCGGCTTCGCTGTAGCGTGCGAGGTGGTTGCTCAGCAGATTGCCGAGTTCGTTCCAGGGCTGGGCACACCTCGCGCCGAGTTCGATCGCCTGGCGGTACGCGACTTCGGCATCACCATAGTGGGCGAGTTGGTCCTGCAACAGGTTACCGAGGTTGTTCCAGGGGCGGGCAAGCCTCGCGTTGAGCTCGATTGCCCGGCGGTAGGCGCTTTCGGCTTCGTCGTAGCGTGTTAGACGGTTTTTCAAAAGGTTGCCGAGTTCGTTCCAGGCGCGAGCGTCCTGGATGTCGAGCGTCATCGCCCGACGCACCGCCTTGTCCAGCCATTCGTCGTTGAATTTGTGGGCCAAGAGAATGACGGCGAAGACGAAAGCGGCCGGCTGTTCGGCGAAGCTGGCCATGCTCTGTGTGTAGAACAGGCGTGAATCGGGGCAGTCGGGGAAGAAGGCGCCGGCGAGCGTCGCGCGGCGGAGCGCCGCGGCCGCAGCCGGCGACGAGCGTTCGTCCCAGTGCTGGCGTTCGTCGGCAAGGGACTGGACCAGCGCTTGGTACTGGGACTTGCTCAGCTTTGCGGATTTTCGGGCGATACTTTCCTTTGCTGTCAGCGAAAGCGACAGCGAGCCCTTGACGGCGTCTATCCACTCGGTCAGCGCGTCGGCGGCGTGCGGGCATTGCGCCAGGCCGGCGTCGAGTGCGCCAAAGCGCTGCAGGTAGTCGTCGGCGGTGGCGTAGGCGCGATCGTCGCCGTCGAGGTCGAAGAGTTCGTGCAGCGCGCGCCGCGTGTCGGTTGCGTGCTGGCGGACGGCCGAAAAGACCGACCATTCGAGCTGGCAGCGTTCGCTGCGCGCTTCCGGCAAGGTCGCGGCGAGTGCGGGCGAGTAGTCGAGCGCTGCCTCGTCGACTTCGCCGGCCGCGTGCCGCGCAAGGCGAAACTGCGCCTGGGCGAGCAGTTCTTCGCCCGAGAACCACAGGCGCATGAATTCGACCAGCCAGTTCAGCCGCTGGCGCATGCGGCGCGGCGCGTAGCGCATCAGGTACCAGACGTTGAATAGCCGCTCGCTCACCTGGTAGCCGTTGCGGCGAGCGCCGGGCAGGCGCACCTTGTCGACCAGCGCTTCGCTTTCCAGCCGGGTCAGTTGGCCGCTGACCGTGGTCACCGGTAGGCCGGCCGCCTGCGCCAGTTCGCGCGCGGCTTGTGGCGCCCAGAGTTCCATCAGGTGGGCCAGGATCTTGCGTGGCTGTTCGGCCAGGTTCTCCATGCGCGCCTTGTAGAGCGGCGTCATCATGTCGAGCAGGCCGCGCAGGTCGCTGTGCACGTTGCCGTCGCCATTCGCCGCGAAGAGGTCGAAAAGCAGGACAGTCGTGCGCGGGTTGCCGCCGGTCATCGCGCGCAGCGCCTTCAGCCGCTCGGGGCGTGAGTCGAGGCGGGCGGCGAGCGCTCCCGCTCCTGCCTCGCCCTGCTGGCCGCCGATGCCGAAGACGCGCGCCAGGGCGAGCAGCGCCTGGCGCATCTGGTCTACGCCGAGCGGGCGCAGTTCGCACAGGTCGAAGAAGTCGTGAAAGGCGTCGTGGTAGTGGTTCTGCGCTTCCAGCGCCTGATACGAGGCGCCAATCCAGAAGATCTCCGGCTGGTGGCTGAGCGTCTTGCGCAAGCGCCAGAGCGGCGTCGCGCTGGCGTCGGCGATGGGGCGCTGTTCCTTGCGCGCCGTGCCGCCGCCGGCCAGGTTGGCGAATAGCAGGTCGCTGCTGTCGATCAGGAGGACGACGCGTTGCCGGTGCTCGGCAAGCCAGTCGCTGAGCAGATCGAGCGCGGCGTCTTCCTGTTCGGGCGGTGGCAGGGCGTCGATTTCGCCGATGGCGGCGTCGAGAGCGGCGAGTTCGGCCGTCGTCGCCCCCTGGGTTTCCAGATTGTCGGCCAGCGCGTCGAGCACGTTGCGCCAGAATTCGCTCAGCTTGCTGACCGTGTATTGTTCTTCGGGAAAGTCGAGGACGCGCCAGGCGGCGGCCAGTTCGGCGTCGTCGCGCACGGCGAGCGCCAGACGACGGAGTAGCGTCGTCTTGCCCATGCCGCGCTGGCCGGTGATCAGGATGTGCTGCGGAACCTTGCCCGCCGGCGTGTTGCGCAAGGCGTCGAGCAGGCGCTGCAGTTCGCCCAGGCGGGCGACGAAAATCGCCCGCAGTTCGTCGTCGCCCCACAACTGCGGGTTGTATTTCAAGGTCGTACCGAGCGGCGCGGTGGGTGGCTGCGGACGCAGCACGGCGGCGGCGCGGGCGCGCGACAGATCAGCGGCCATGGTTGCGCCGCCAGTAGTCGCGCAGCAGGAACGACGGGAAGTGGATCGTTTCGCCGGCGTCGAGATAGCCGTCTTCTTCGAGCAGCAGCAGCGCTTCGTCGAGGCGCTCGGCGCGCCGGTCGGGGTTGGGCTCGTGGCGCGTCAGGCGGGCGGCGAGCTGGCGCCGGCTGAGGCCGTTTTCGGCGCGCGCGACAGCCGCCAGCAAAGCCAGCGTGAACGAGAGCTGCGGTTCCTGGAGTTCGCGCGCCAGGCGCTGAAACCAGTGGAAGAAACGCGAGCGGTTGGCCAGCAGGCGATCGTAGGCGGCGTCGATGTCGTCGGTGGTGAGCAGACGTTGCGCTGTGCGGTCTTCTTCGAGACGTTCGCGCGCCGCCTGCAGGCTGCCGTCGAGCAGGAGATTCAAGTAGAAGGGCGACAGCCAGCCGACGCGCCGGCAGAGATGCTCCAGGCTGTCGGCGGCGACCGGCCACTGTTCGCGCTGCGCCAGTTCGGCGAGCATGGCGAGTGCTGCGGCAGGCTTGAACGGGCCAAGGCGGAAGTCCGCGCAGTCGTTGAAGCGCGTGCTCAGGTGATGGCGCGCGAGCAGCGCATTGAGGCCGATCGACCCGGAGAAGACGAAACGGCAGGCCAGCCCCGCTTGCTGGCGCCACGCGCGCAGCCAGCCGAGCAGGCGCTCGCCGTCGAGCGCGTCGCGCGCCAGCAGTTTGTCGAGAAAGACCGAGAATTCGTCGATCAGGAAGAGTTGCGTCTGTCCGGAGACGCGCTCCTGCAGCGCCAGCGCCGCCTTGCGCCAGGGTGTTTCGGCGAGTGCCTGCAGTTCGAGGCCGACGCCGGCGCCGCCCGGAACCCGGACGTCCACCTTGCGTAGCGACGCGAACACGCGGGTGACGGCGGCCCCCACCGAGCGGCGGCCCCCGCTCAGCGTTGCCTCGTCAAAGGCGCGTGCCAGTTGGTCGACGAAGGCTTCGGCGCTGTCGATTCCTTCGACATCGAGCAGGCGGGCCTGCCAGCCACGTTCGGCTGCTTCTTCGGCCACACGCTGCAGGAGCGAGGTCTTGCCGAGCCGGCGCGCGCCGCTGAGCACGACATGGTTGCCGGCCAGGTAGCGCCAGAGGTCCTCGCGTTCGGCCGTGCGGTCGAAAAAGTCGTCGCCGTCCGCCTTGTTGCCGACTCTGATGGGCATTCTGGGTCTCCGATCCGCTTGTTGTAGGCGACAGTATCAATGCGATGATGAATTGCGTCAATAATGTATTACTACATTTTTGAATAATCTTCATGCGTTGGCAACGCCGCTGCGTTTTCGCGGCGATCAACGGCGGCCGGCGCGTGCGTGCAGCGAAGCCACGGCTTGCGCCGGCACCGGCGGTTCCGAACGCCGCCGCTGCCTCCGGGCGCTCGCCGGTGCGTGCTTTCCGTGTTGCCGCCGTTCCGGCGATGGTCGGCGTGTGCCGCGAGCGAGCGTTCGGCGGGTGGCGAGCGGCCTGCGCTTGCGGCAGAATCGCAGGTGCCGGAGGCGTGCAAGAGGCATAGCGACGAGCCGCGAGACGGGGTCAAGGCTGTGGCCAGGGCCGGGGTCAAGAATGAGGAATGGGCGATGAACGACGAAGAGGCGCGCGCATTGCTGCGCCAGATGTTCGCGGCGGCGATTGCCGCTGCGCAGCCGGCGCAGTGCATTCCGCCGTCGCTGGCGCGCCATCTCGGCGCGCCTGCTGCGGCGCGCGGTCGGCTGATCGTGATCGGTGCCGGCAAGGCTTCGGCGGCGATGGCCAGCGCGCTCGAGGAGAACTGGCCCGGCGAGCTCTCCGGACTGGTGGTGACGCGGCATGGCTACGCCGTCGGTTGCCGGCGCATCGAAATCGTCGAAGCTGCCCATCCGCTGCCCGACGCTGCGGGAGTCGCTGCCGCGCAGCGCATGTTCGCTTGTGTGCGCGGGCTGGCCGCCGAGGATACCGTCGTCTGCCTGCTCTCGGGTGGGGGTTCGGCGCTGCTTGCGCTTCCCGCCGACGGGCTGGAACTGGCCGACAAGCAGTCCTTGAGCCGCGATCTGCTCAGATCGGGTGCGCCGATCGCGCAGATCAACTGTGTTCGCCGCCACTTGTCGGCGATCAAGGGTGGGCGTCTGGCTGCCGCGTGTCACCCGGCGCGCGTAATCAACCTGATCATTTCCGATGTGCCGGGCGATCGGCCGATCGACATCGCTTCGGGTCCGACCGTGGGCGATCCGACGACCTGCGCCGATGCGCTGGCGATTCTCCGCCGGTACGCCATTGCGCTGCCCAGGCAGGTCGTCGATCTGCTGGAAAGCGGCCGTGGCGAGTCGATCAAGCCGGGCGACGCGCGCCTCGCGCGAGTCGAAACGCAGCTTGTCGCGACGCCGCAACAGGCGCTCGAGGCGGCCGCGGCGGTTGCCCGGCGCGCTGGGCTGGCGACGCACATCCTGGGCGACGCGATCGAGGGCGAAGCTCGCGAGGTGGGCAAGGTCATGGCGGGGATCGCGCTGCAGGTGGCTACGCGCGGTCAGCCTTTTGCTGCGCCCTGCGTCCTGCTCTCGGGCGGCGAGACGACGGTGACGGTACGCGGCCAGGGGCGGGGCGGTCGTAACGTCGAGTTTCTCCTGGCGCTTGCCATCGCGCTGGCGGGAACGCGCGGTATCTACGCGCTTGCCGGCGATACCGACGGAGTCGATGGCCTGGAAGAAATCGCCGGCGCCTGCCTCGCGCCGGACAGTCTGGCGCGCGCCAGCGCGCTGGGCATCCAGCCGCTCGCCAGGCTGGACGACAACGATGGACACGGCTTCTTCGCCGCGCTCGGCGATTCGGTTGTCACCGGTCCAACACTGACCAACGTCAACGATTTCCGCGCGCTCCTCATCGTCTGAAAAGCTGCCGGCGGACGCCGACGCTGGGCGCGCGCTCGCCGTAGATTCCGGCCGTGTTCAGGCGAGCGCCAGCATTCCCTGGTAGCCCATATAGAGGCCGACGAGCAGGATCAGCGCGCCGGATAGGTACGGCGCCTTGCGGGCGAATTCGCCGAAGCCCGTCCAGCGTCGCGCAGCGTGCCTGACGCTGAGGGCGGCCAGCGTTCCCGAGAGGACCATGGTCAGGGCGAGGCCGATGCTGAAACAGAGGACCAGCGTCGCGCCGAGGGTGATTTCCTTCAACTGCAGGCAGAGCAGGAGGACGGTGATCGAAGCCGGGCAGGGGATCAGCCCGCCAGTCAGTCCGAAGACGATGATCTGCCCGGTTGTTGCCTGTCGGTTGGCGAAGCGCCGGCGGATGTCGTTGGCGTGCGCCAGTTCGTGCGCGTCGAGCGACTCCGGTAGCGACAGCGCGTGCGCGTTGGCGCCGCAGTGCTGCGCATGGCTGTGCTCATGCGCATGTTCGTGTTCGACGAACTCGAGTTCGTAATCGTGGCTGTGCGTGGCGTGCCCCAGGCGCAAACGGGCGATGAAGGCGTGCGGCTCGGGAATCTCCTGCTCCGATTCGACGAAGCCGTCGCCTTGCCGAAAGGTGAAGCTCTGCCGGCAGCCGTCCGCGCGCTCGGTTTCAATCGAGACCTCGGCCGCCGCCCAGGCGTCGCCGTAAGCGCCTTCCCGAAACAGCCGAAAACGTGGCGGCACGCCGTCCTCGAACACCTGCAGGCGGACGAGCCCATGGCCGGTATCGATCAACCGGCCAGCATCGGCATGGTGGTGGTGATCGTGCTCGTCGTGCGCGTGTCCACTGGCGCGCTGCTCGCGCCAGGTTCGCCAGATCATCCACAGCGCGACGCAGACGATGACGATGGCCGAGGCGACTTGCAGATACGGCTCGCTGGTTTCCGCACTCCACTTCTGGCCGAAATACATGCCGCCGAGCGCGATGGCCCAGACCACCGCCGTGTGCGAGATCGTTGCCGCAATGCCAAGCAGAACAGCCTGCGCTACGGTGCCGCGGATGGCCACGATGAACGCCGCCATCATCGTCTTCGAGTGACCGGGCTCAAGCCCGTGCAGGCCGCCGAGCAGGATGGCGCTGGGGACGAAGAGCCAGGCGTTGGCTGCGCCTTGCCCGAGCAGCGTCGAGAAGCTGGTCATCGGAGATCCTCAGAGAAATTTGCTGATCGCTTTGCAGGCCTGGATCGCGTCGTCTGCACTCTGTGCGCCGCTGTGCACGGCGTCTTCGAGGCAGTGGTCGATGTGATCGTGTACGAGCAGCTTCTTGGCGTTGCATACCGCCTTCTCGACGGCCTGCAGTTGCTGCGCGATTTCCAGGCAACTGCGTTCCTTCTCGAGCATCGTGACGATGCTGCGCAGATGACCTTCGGCGCGCTTCAGGCGCTTGATGATGTCCGGGTGGCTGCTGTGCGTGTTCATTCGACAGATCCTATCCTGATGGAGAGGATGCGTCAAGGCGTGAGACGGTGGCTTGCTCCGCGCTCAGGCGCTGGCCGAGTCCGGGGATGGGCGCAGGAAGCGGGCGAGCAGCGAATCGTAGGATGGCGCCGTCCACAAGTGATGTCCGGCGGAGAGGAAAGCGTCGATCTCGCTGGCGTCCGGCAGCGAACGGTAGCGTCGCCGGCTGCGGTCCTGTGCCTCGCCGGCGACCGCTTCGCCGTTGGCCAGGCGGGCGAGCAAGTCGAGCAGCGGCGCGATGGCCAGCGGGTAAAGCTCGGCGATCTGCGCCAGGAGGCCGAGTTCGCGCCGGTAAGGCAGGCGGGCGAGCGCGATGATCGGTCCGCTGTCGACGCCCGCGTCGACGCGATGCAGGGAGCAGACCAGTTCCTGGCCACCTTCGGCGACGGTGCGCAAGGGCGAGAACAATCCGGCATAGGCGGGCAGTTCGCCCGGGTGGATGTTGACCACGCCGTGCCGGGCAACGGCAATTGCGGCGGGCGCGAAAATGTGGCTGAAGCGCGCCGAAACGATCAGGTCGGGCGCGTAGGCAGCCAGGCGGCTGAGCATGGCAGGCGAGTTGATGTCCTCGACGACTTCGCAGCGCGTCGCGTAACGCGCCGCCAGACCGGCGAACGTCGCCCACTCGCCGCCGCCGGCAGGCGCGCTGTCGATCAACGGGAATAGGCGGTCGATCGGCAGAACGCGCTCCAGGTAGGCGAGCCGGGCGAGTTCGGGAATCTGGCTCTCGGCTGTGCGCGCCTTGTCGGAGAGCAGAATCCATGTCGGGTGACCGGCGAGCCGCGGCATCAGGCGATTCAGAAAAATGCAGCCGTGCAGGTCGCGCTTCACGCAGAGGATCAGTCGCATCGCTCTCCTTTCTCGAAAGTGCCAGCGCAGTCGCTGCCGCCGACGATTTCCGCCACATCGAGCAGTGGCAACGGCGGGTAACGACCGAGGCGGCGGGCTACGCGCAGGTTGATCAGGTAGGAGAACTGGCGCGGCAGTTCCACCGGCAGTTCGCCCGCTCGTGCGCCGTCGTGCAGGATGCGCAGCGCCAGGCGGGCGGTGAACTGGCCGACGTAGTCGTAGCGCACGACCACGCCGAGCAAGGCATCTGCCTGTCTGACGGGCGCTTCGGCGGCGGCAAAGACGGCAATCCTACGCGCGACGGCCTGGCGGGTGATCACTTGCCGCTGGCTGTTGAGAAAACTGTCCGGCGAGAAGTAGAGCAGATCGACGCCGGCCGCCGCCAGGGCGGCAATCCGCTTGGGAAGCGCGCCGGCCTCCGGCCTGCCGCCGTTATCGAGCGGCAGCGTTTCGACGTGCACCGCGAAACCGAGCTGCCCGGCAAGCGCCTGCAGCTCGGCCAGACTGAGGCGCGAATTGGTTTCCGCCGGATTGAGCAGGAATCCGACGCGCCGAAAGTCCAGGTACGCGCGCGCCGCGCGCAACTGCTCGGCCACCGGCAGCAGGTATAGCGTACCCGCCAGATTGCGTCGGGAACCGGCGAGCGAGGGCACCAGGCGGCTGTGCACCGGGTCGGTGACGGCCATGAAAACGACCGGCATTTCGGTCAGGTGGCGTTCCGGGTCCACCGCGTCCCAGGTGCCGACGGCGGCCAGGGCGACGCTCGTTCCCCAGACGACGACCAGATCAGGCCGTATCCGTTTGACTTCGGCGACCAGGCCGGCGATCCGCCGCTGGTCCTGCGCCGCGTCGAGCAGCGTAAATACGGCCGGCACGTTCTGACGGCGAAAGTAGTCCTGAAAGCCGCGACACGATTCTTCGCAGCCGCGGTAGAGCAGCATCGCTATGCGCCAGGGCGGCTGCGCGGCGCGGCCGGTAGTGGCGCCGAGCGAAACGGCCAGGAGCAGCGTGGCGAAGGCGGTGCGTACGGCGCGCACGCTTCTCATTCTGATCGCAGTGGCGAAGTCGCCACTTTGTTTGCCGCCGTCTGCCGCCCGTGTTCCTGCGCGCCAAGGCAGACGAGGCTGGCGGCAAGAACGGTGACACCGAGTGCTGTGAGCGCTGCCGACGCGCCGCTGCCGGCCAGCCAGAAGCCGATCCAGAGCGGGCCGATGACGCTGCCCAGGCGCTCGAGCATGCGCACGGCAACGGTGACCGCCGTGTCGCTGGTCGGCGCAGCGAGGCGCAGGGCAAGCGACTGCATCGCAGCGCTGGCCAGACCGGTGCCCACGCCGAGGCCGGCAATCGCCAGCCAGAGCGCGTGCTCAGCGGGCAGCAAGCCGCTGCCCGCGAGCAGAGCAGCGCCGCCGATCACCACACCACCGGCAATCGTCAGCGACTGTCGCCAGCCATGACGGTCGGCGAGCCATGCCGCCAGCGGATTGATCGCGGCGACCAGGAGGAAGTACGACATCATTACGCGCCCGATCGCTGCTGGTGTCTGGCCGAGTTCGTGCAGGACGAGCGGCGTCAGATAGAAGAGCAGGCCGGCCAGCGCGATCTTCGTCGGCAGCGCGCTGCCCAGCATCAGGGCGGCGAAGCGCCGCCGGCCGAGCAGACGGAGCAGTTCGGCAAAGCGCAGCGACGCTGCCGGCCGCGTGGCCGCGGCGTCGCCTCCGACGGCCAGCGACATTCGTCGGCAGGACAGCCAGCCCAGCGCGGCGGCCATCGCGGAAGCGGCGAGAACCCAACGCGAGCCGAACTGGTCGGCGAGCACGCCGCCGAGCGCCGTACCGCAGATGGCGGCGATGCTGACCGCGCTGACGAACAGCGCCAAAGCGCGGGCGCGTTGGGCCTCGCCGCCGAGGACGATCAGTTGCCGCTGACCGGCCATCGTCGCCGCCGCATAGCCCAGCGCGCAGAGCGCTCGGGCAGGCAGCAGTTGCCAGTACGCGTCGGCCAGCGCGGCCCACGCGAAGCCGCCGACGCTGAGGACGACGCCGGCCGCGAACACCCGGCGCATTCCCCAGCGATCGGTCCACTTGCCGGCGAAGGGCGTTGCCAGAGCAAAGCACGCCATGTAGACGGCGATCGCGACGCCGACCGCCGTCTCCGGCCGCCAGCCAGCGCTCGGTTCGGCAAACGAAGCAAGGTAGAGCGGCAGTGAAGCGCGCGACAGCTCTTCGCTCAGGATGAAGAGAAACAGCGGCAGGCGCAGTTCCTGCACGCGGTCGAGGTCGGCGGCGGCCGTTGCGTTGCCCGCGGGCAGCCGGGCGAGCAGCGCGGCGAGCAATTCGCGGAAAACGAGCACGGCGACCAGCGCGACAATGGCGATGTCCGCCGCGAGCTCGAGCAGCCGGTGATCGACGAAGCGGGCGTCGCCGGCGACCGCCAGGAGCGCCGGGCCGGCAGCGCGTTCGATCCAGCCGTCGGTGGCGTCGCCGTGTTGCGTGAGCAGCCGCCCGTCGCCGGCGATCAGCCGGACGGCGGCGACTTCCGGATGCCGTTCGACGATTTCGGCGAAATACGCGGCCAGGCGCGGAATCTGGTCGAGCGGGATGGCGAGCGCCGCTGCTCGCTCCAGCTTGCCAGCCAGCAGGTCGGCGACACCGCCGAGCTTGCTGGCGATTGCCGGCTGCAGGCTGTCGGCAAGCACGGCGCGCGCCTGGCCGGCGATCGCCGCCCCGGCGGCAATCATCACGGCCAGGGCAAAGAGCAGGACGCGGCGGCGCAGGTCGGGGTGCCGGCGCAGCCAGGCGAGCGCGGCCAGCGTGCTGACGGTCATCAACACGGCGACCACGGCCAGCGGCGCGGTCAGCGCGTCGATCATTTTCGCTGTGCCGGCGGCGAGCGGCGCTTCGGCGGCGTAGAGGCGCAGCCCGGCGACGATCTCGTCGGCGCCGTCGCGCACGGTGCTGGTCAGGGTCGGCTGAGCACCCACCATGCCGTGCTGGAAGCCCTCGCTGGCGGCCATCGCGCGCCACTCGGCGGGCGACAGGCGATGGCCGACGCTGGCCGTGCGGCCGGCAAAGACGATCGATGCGCCGGCGCGCTCGAAGCCGACGATTTCCACTTCGGCCAGCCCGGGCTCGGCCGCCAGCAGGCGCTGCACGAGGCCGGCAAGCTGCTCCATCTCGGAGACGTGCAGACCGCTCAGTGCGCCGGTGCGCAAGGTCCCCGCCAAGTCGGCGGCCTGGATTTCGATGCGCGACAGCGTCAGCTCGACGAGCAGATGCTGCTGCTTGTTGACCAGCATCGCGGCGAGCAGCAGCAAGGTGAGAACTTGCGCGGCGAGCAGCAAGGCGGCCATCCGCCACCAGCGGCTGCGCCAGACCGGCAGTTCGCCGATGACGGGATTGAGTCGCGAAGACACTGGGCAGCGACGGTTGGGGGCGGCAGGAATAGGTCGTGAGTCGATTTTTTATACTACCATTGTCGCCGATGAACACACTGCGTTGGCTGATTCTGACCTGCTGCACGCTCATCGCCGGATGCGCGTTGCCGGCGTCGCTGTCGGCTGCCGAGCAGCGTGTCGCGCTGGTCGTCGGCAATTCCGCCTATCGCTCGTCGCCGTTGCGCAATCCCGGCAACGATGCGCGGGCCATCGCGGCCAAACTGAGGAAGCTCGGCTTTGCCGTGATCGAACGCGAAAACCTGCAGACGCGGCAGATCGCGCCGATGCTGCGCGAATTCCGCAGCCGCCTGCGCGCGGGCGACGTAGCGCTTTTCTTCTACGCCGGACACGGCCTGCAAGTGCGCGGAATCAATTACCTGCCGACGGTCGATGCGGATATCACGAGCGAGGACGACGTGCCGCTGAACAGTATCAACGTCAGTCAGGTGCTGGAAATCATGGAAGAAGCGAAGACGCGCTTGAACCTGATGTTTCTCGACGCCTGCCGCAACAACCCGTTCACCCGCCGCTTTCGCTCGGCCGCGGGTGGCCTGGCGCGCGTCGACGCGCCTTCGGGTACGCTGATTTCCTTCGCCACCCGACCGGGCAGCGTGGCGGCCGACGGCGACGGAGAGCACGGCTTGTACACCTACCATTTGCTGCGCCAGATCGAGGTTGCCGGGCAGCCGATCGAGCAGAGCCTGAAGCGCGTCGTCGCCGGTGTGCGCAAGGATTCCGGCGGGCAGCAGGAACCGTGGATGGAAGGCAGCATCGACGGCGACTTCTTTTTCGTCGGCACGTCGGCGGGCACTGGCGCAGCCGATTCGGGCGCCGGCCAGTCGGCCGCCGGTTTCGAAATCAGCTTCTGGGACAGCATCAAGAACAGCGACAGTGTCGACGACTTCCGTGCCTACCTGGAGAAGTTTCCGCAAGGTCAGTTCCGTCCGCTGGCGGAAGGCCGCGTGCGCCGGCTGACCCAGGCCGCGGCGAGCAGCAGTGCGCCGGCGGCGGCCGGCGAACGCGCGGCCGCTACGCTGCGCGATTGCGCCGACTGCCCGGAACTCGTGCTGGTTCCTGCCGGCAGTTTCCTGATGGGTGCGCCGACGCGTGAAGCGGGGAGCGGCGACAACGAGCGCCCGCGCCACACGGTCACCCTTGCCCGGCCGCTCGCCGTCGGTCGTTTCGAAATCACGCGCGGCGAGTACGCGGCTTTCGTCCAGGCCAGCGGCTATCGCGGGGAGGCGGCGTGCCATGTCTGGGTCGGTAACGAATGGGTCAACCAGGTCGGGCGCAGTTGGCGCGACCCCGGCTTTCGCCAGACGGACGATCACCCGGTGGTCTGCGTCAATTGGCACGACGCGCGCGCCTACGTCGCCTGGCTGGCGATGAAGACCGGCAAGGCCTACCGCCTGCTCAGCGAGTCAGAATGGGAGTACGCGGCGCGCGGCGGCACGCGCACTTCGCGCTATTGGGGCGATGACCCGGCGCTGGCGTGCGAGTACGCCAATGTGCACGACGGCGATGCGCAGGAACAGCGCCGCTTTAATTGGGAAGCACACGATTGTCGCGACGGCTTTGTCGAGACGGCGCCGGTCGGACGTTTCAAGGCGAACGCTTTCGCGCTGCACGATCTGCTCGGCAATGTCTGGGAATGGGTGCAGGACTGTCAGTCGGTGAACTACATCGGCGCGCCTGGCGACGGTTCGCCGCGCGAACACGACAATTGCCCGCAGCGCGTCTATCGGGGGGGAGGCTGGAGCGGCCCGGCGTCGGTGCGCGCGGCGGTGCGCAACAGCAACGCCGCCGGTTATCGCAGTCAGTTGCTCGGTTTCCGCGTCGTTCGTCCAGCGCCCTGAGCGCTGGCAGGAATGTCAGTGCCCGGCGCAGCGCGTCGGGCGATGGTGGGCGGTGAGTGGCGCGTGCAGGCAGCATGCCCCGGCCGGCGTGCGGCGCGAGGCGTGCCGCACGCCGGCCGGGCAATGTCGATCAGGCGATCAGCGCAAAGTCGGCGTAGCTCAGTTGCGCATGCGTGGCGACACCGACCACGGCGATGGCGACCGCTGCGTCGCCGCCGTAGCCGTCGGCGTCGTAATACAGATCGCCGGTCGTCGTGTTGTAGACGATGCGGTCGCTTGCATCGTGCGCCTGCGTGACGCCCGCACCGGACCAGAACTGGTCGGTGCTCAGCCTGCCCACGGTCGTGCCGAGGGCGCGGAAGGCGGCCAGATTGAGCTGGATCGTGTCGCTGCCGGAGACGAAGTCGGTCAGCAGATCACGGTTGTTGGCGCCGCCCGGGGTCTGGTCGAAAACGAACTGGTCGGCTCCGGCACCACCGGTCAGGCTGTCGTTGCCGCCGCCGGCGATCAGGCGGTCGTTGCCGGCGCCGCCGTTGATCGTGTCGGCGCAGGCCGTTCCGCTGAGGACGTTGTTGCCGGCATTGCCGATGATCGACAGCGAGTTGCCCAGCGCGCGCGCGTCGACGTTGAGCGCGGTGGTGCCGCTGCTGACGGCAATTTCGCCTGCTCCGCTACCGATCACGACACGCTCGATTCCACGGTCGCCGGCAAAGAGGGTCAGCGTCCCGGGCGTCACGGCCGAGAAGCGGACTTCGTCGGTGCCGTTCGTTCCGCTGTCGGCGATTTCTGCCGCCAGATGATCAAAGCCTGACGCGATCAGATAGATGTCGGCTCCTTCGCCGCCGTCGAGCACGTCGATTCCGCCCTTGCCGTCGAGCAGGTTGTTGCCGGCATTGCCGCGCAGCGTATTGGCCAGGGTATTGCCGGTCGCACTGAGGTTGCCGCTGCTGCCGAGGACGAGGTTTTCGACGAAGTCGCCGAGCGTCCAATTGACACTGCTATAGACGGTGTCGTTGCCGCCATTGTCGCTGCGGCTGCCGTTGGGCGACGTTTCGAAGACCTGATCGGCGACGCTGTCGACGATGTAGCTGTCGTTGCCGGCGCCGCCGTACATGCTGTCGGCACCGAAACCGCCGTCCAGGACATTCGCACCGGTGTTGCCGAGCAGTCGATTGTTCAGCGCGTTGCCGCTGCCGTTGAGATTGTCGGAGCCAAGCAGAGTCAGGTTTTCCAGGTTTGCGCCGAGTGTCCAGCTCGCGTTCGTTTCAACCGTGTCGATCTCGCTCGCCAGTGTCGAGGTTTCGATCAGCGTATCGCTGGCGTCGGCGACATAGACGTCGTTGCCCG
>NZ_JAVMKF010000028.1:40817-48970 GCF_031732815.1 Accumulibacter sp.
GTCGAGGTTTCGATCAGCGTATCGCTGGCGTCGGCGACATAGACGTCGTTGCCCGTGCCGCCGATCAGCGTGTCGCTGCCGCCGCCGCCAATCAGCCGGTCGGCGCCGGCACCGCCGTCGATGCGGTCGGCGTAGGCGGTACCGGTAAGGACGTTGGCGCCGGCGTTGCCGAGGATCGACAGGGCGTTGCCGACCAGCGCGGCGTTGACGTTCAGCGCGCCCGTCCCGTTGGTGTTGGCAAGTTCACCCAGGCCGCTGCCGATGACGACGGATTCGATTCCGCGGTCGCCGGAGAACAGGGTCAGCGTGCTTGCCGTGCCGGCGGCGAAACGGACTTCGTCGTTGCCGCTCGTTCCGCTGTCGGCGATTTCCGCCGCCGGGTGATCGCTCGCCAGCCCGATCAGATAAACGTCGGCGCCTTCGCCGCCGTCGAGCAGATCGACGCCCGCCTTGCCGTCGAGCACGTTATCGCCGGCGTTGCCGCGCAGCGTATTGGCCAGGGTATTGCCGGTGGCGCTCAGGTTGTCGCTGCCGCGCAGCACCAGGTTCTCGACGAAGTCGCCGAGCGTCCAGTTGACGCTGCTGTCGACCGTGTCGATACCGCCCGCGTCGGCCGCGTTGCCGGGGCTGCGGGTTTCGGATACGCGGTCGGCAAGGTTGTCAACGATGTAGGTGTCGTTGCCGGCGCCACCCGCCATCGAGTCGGCGCCGAGTCCGCCGTCCAGCCGGTTGGCGCCGTTGTTGCCGTTCAACTGGTTGTTCAGCAGGTTGCCGGTCGCGACCAGGTCGGCGCTGCCGAGCAGGCCGAGGTTTTCCAGGTTGGCGCCGAGCGTCCAGTTGACGCTGCTGAGAACGGTATCGATCTCGTTCGCCAGCGTCGAGGTCTCGACGATCGTGTCGGCTGCGTTGTCGACCACATACGTGTCGCCACCGTTGCCGCCGGTCAGCGTATCGATGCCGGCGCCGCCGTCGAGCCGGTTGGCGAGCGCGTTGCCGGTCAGCACGTTGGCCAGCTCATTGCCGGTCAGGTTGTTGGCAACGGAGCCGACGACGGCTGCATTCTCGATATTCGCGGCGAGGACGAAGGTCGCGCCGCTGGCATTGATCGCCACGCGCACGTTGTCGGTGCCGGCATTGGTGGCTTCGCTCAGGATGTCGCCAGTGTGGTCGACGAGGTAGGTGTCGTCGCCCTCACCACCGATGAGCTGGTCCGCACCGCCCTGTCCGTCGAGCGTATCGTTGCCGCCGGCGCCTTCCAGGCGATTGCTCATCGCGTTGCCGACCAGCAGGTTGGCGGCGTCGTTGCCGAGCGCGTTGAACTGACCGTTGCCGCGCACTTCAAGGTTTTCGATGTTGGCAAGCAGGCCGTTCAGGCTGATCGTCTTCGCCACGGCAGTGGTGAACACGACGCGCAGCGTGTCGTTGCCGGCGTTGGTGCTCTCGCTGACGTTGGCCAGTTCGCCGTCGGCGTCGAGGACATAGGTGTCGTCGCCCAGGCCGCCGACGAAGGTGTCGATTCCGCCTTGCCCGTCAAGAATGTTGTTGCCGCTGTTGCCGCTCAGTCGATTGGCCAGGCTGTTCCCGGTAGCGTTGGTGCTCGCCTCGCCGGTCAGCACGAGGTCTTCGACGTTGTTGCCCAGAACGAAGCTGATCGACGAGTAGACGCGGTCGCTGCCGCCGCCAATTCCCTCGTTGACCACGTCGCCGATATTGTCGACGACGTAGCTGTCGTTGCCGGCACCGCCGTTCATAACGTCGGCTCCGGCGCCACCGTCGAGAAAGTCGTTGCCCATTTCGCCGGTCAGAGTGTCGGCACCGCCCAGTCCGGAGATCTGGTCGTTTCCTGCGGCCCCGGCGAGCGTATTGCTGCTCTCGTCGCCGTTCACAATGCGGCCAGCGACGGTGGCGGCTTCCAGCGTGTAGCTGCCGGTGCCGCCGCGTGCATCGCGCGCGAGCAGATAATAGGTGCCGCTCGTCGTCGCCGCATGAACGATCTGCGCATTGCTGTTGCCGACGGCGACGTTGTCGTTGCTGGCGATCGCGGCGGACAGCGTGGTCGTGCCCGTTCCGGCGGAGTGCAGCGAGAGAAATGCGTCGACGGTCGATCCGGGTGCTTTCAGATCGAAGACATAGGTCGTTCCGGCGCTCAGGCTGACGGCGAACAGGTCGCTGTCGGCAGTACGCTCGAGCCAGCCGGTGAGCGGGCCGGCACCGACGGTAAGCTGGCCTGCCGTGGCCAGGGTCTGACCGAAGTCGTCGCTGTTCGCCGCGTCGTCGTTGAGGATCGTGCCGCTGGCGCTGGTCGTTCGCAGGACGAGACCCGCCGACGGGTTCGACAGGCTCACGATGAAGGATTCGTTGCTCTCGACGACACGGTCTCCCTTCACTGCCAGCGAGATCGTCTTTTCGGTCTCGCCGACCGCGAAGGTAATGCTGCCCGAAGTCGGGCTGGCAAAGTCGGTCGCGACGTTGGCCGGTGTCAGTCCGCTGCCTTGCACGCTCCAGTTCAGCGTTTGCACCGACGAACTTGCGACGTTCAGGCTGAGCTTGTAGGTGAAGATCGTCGAGCCGCTGTGACCTTCGAACTGCTGGGTCAGGTCACTGCTGATCGAGACCTGCGAGCGCAATGCATTGCCGAGGATTTCGCTGATCGATTTGCTGCCATCGGCAAAAACGAAGGTTTCCATGTTGCGCACGACATCCGAGCCGCTGACCGTGCTGTAGAAGTTGAAACCGACGCTGTCGGAATAGGTGTAAGTGTAGCTGCCGTAGGTGCCGGAGAAAACGACGCTGTCGCCACCATCGCCGCCGTCGAGCAGGTCGTCGCCCAGGCTGGCGACCAGGACATCGTCGCCAGCACCGCCAAACAGGCTGTCGTTGCCGGCGCCGCCATCGAGCCGGTTGGCCAGCGCATTGCCGGTGATCTGGTCAGCCGCCGAGCCGCCGACGGCATTCTCGATGTTGCACGAGTAGGCGATGGCGATGTTGTTGGTCATGCTGTTGCCCGAGGAGAACGAGCCGGGCGCCAGGTTGATCGTGCAGTTCGTATTCCAGCCGCTGAGGTTGAGCGTGTCGTTGCCGCCTGCGTCGTAGATGGTGAGGATCGGGTTGGCGTTGAGCGCGAAGTCGAAGATCGGTGCCAGCGAACCGGTGACGTTGCTGCCAAAGCCATAGACGGTGTCGCCAGTACGCGTCGTCGTTTCGGCACCGTAAATCTTCTGGATGGCGAGAACGTCGTTGAGCATCGGTGTTTGCGGCGAGTAGGTGCGGCCGTCGCGACCGACCCAGTCGGCCCAGGCGATGTCATTGCTGCTGCCGCGACCGGTGTTCGGGCCAAAGTACGACATCACGGAGTAGACCTGGCTGTCCTGGAACGACGAGGGCGTCCAGTTGCCGGCGCCGTTGTAGTTGCCCATGTGGTCCAGGCCGAAGGCGTGCCCGAGCTCATGCACATAGACCTGGAACGAGTACTGACCGATCTGCGGCGACATCAGATCGGCATAAGCGCGGTTGAACCAGACGCTGCCGACCGACGGATAATAGGCGTGCGCGTAGCTGACGCCGGTGCTCGAGGTGCCGATCTCGATGTTCGAGCCGCCCGTCGTCGTCCGCACGAGGTCGGGCGCGATCAGATCGTCCCAGGTTTGCAGAGCACGCTCGGCGGCCGTCTGTTGGGTTGCATTGAGACCTGCGAAACCGGCGAGTTCCTGGCTGCCGTACATGCCGGAGGCTGCCGTCGGAAAAGCGTAGGTGATGGTTGACCCGCTCCAACTGTATCCAGAAATCAACTGGTCCAGAATCTGTTGCTGGGTCCACGTAGCGAGTGCCATTGAAAGCTCCTTTTGCCGCGTGGACGCAAAGCTTGAGGAGGCACTCGATAGCGCAAAAGGCGCGCATTTCGGGCAACCCGGCCACCCTTCCAAGTGCCGATCCGGCAACTCGGGGTAGGGTCCGTGGCTTTGCGTCCGGAGGTCACCCTCCGTTTGCCATTGAAAGGATGGAAACGATAGCCGGAAGAACCAGCCCGATTCACACCCACCGAAAAACGCTCCTACTCTAGTTCAGCGATGGGCGCAAGTCAAGGCGAATCTGCGCTGCATGGTCTGGAATCTGTGACCGATCTCACGACTTGCCGGTATTCGGCTGAGGCCAGCGATCTGGGAGGATCTGTGGCCCGGAGAAGGGCGCCCGGCGCTGGTCGGCCCGTCGCCGGGTGGGCGAGCCCCGAGCCGAGGCTCGCCCGATCTTGGGCTGGCAAGATGCTGCCAGTCGGCTTCTACAGGATCTTGATTTCGACCCGGCGCGGTTGCGCGTGCTCGGCCTTCGGGATGGCGAGTTTGAGCACGCCTTGGCTGAACTCGGCGGCGACCTTCGTCGAATCGAGCTCCTTCGAGAGCGTGAACACGCGGCGGTAGCGCGGCAGACTGACTTCAGCGTGGCTCGCCTCCATTCCGGGCGGCATTTCGAGGTCGATGTCGCCCTCGATGGTCAGCGCGTCGCCCTCGACGTGCAGTTGCATTTTCTCCTTCGGTACGCCGGGCATGTCGGCGTAGAGGGTGATTCCGGATGCGTCCTCGATGACGTCGACCGGCGGCATCAACGCGGCTTCTTCGCTGCCGGCTTCCTTCTTGGCGCTTCGATTGTCTGACATCTTCGGTCCTCCTTACTGAATCACTGAATCGTGATACGGCGCGGCTGGGCGGCCTGCTTGCGGGCGATGCTGATGCGCAGCACGCCATCGCGGTACTGGGCGTCGACGGCGCCCGGATCGATGTCGTCAGGCAGCGTGACGACACGCCGGAAGCGGCCGGCAAAGCGTTCGTCGATATGCACGGTGGCCTTGTCGCCGGGGGTGGGCAGCTTGCGCTCGCCAGCGATGGTAAGCACGCCCTTCTCGATCTGCACTTCGAGCGTGTTCGGGTCGACGCCAGGCGCAAAAGCATAGATTTCAACCGACTCCGGCGTGCCGCCGACATTCATTGCCGGGAAGCCGCCGCGCGCGATGCCGCGGATGTTCGGCGACAGATGGAAGGTCTGCTGCATCTCGCGCTGCAGCCGATCCAGTTCCGCCAGAACGTCGCGGGGAAACAGGGAACGGTACATCATCTTCATTCCTCCATGCGGTCAGGTGAGAGCGACGCCGTCTCCGGCGCTTGTTGCCTAGATGGGGCTGGTCGGCTGACTTTCAATAGCTTCGCGGCGGTCTCGGCGCGCTTGGCAGCTTCGACTAACATTGTCCGTGCAGCACTACCCCTTCCTTTCAGCTTGCGGAGGATCGTGTATGGAATACAAGGACTACTACCAGATTCTTGGCGTGCCGCGTGAGGCGGCCGCCGACGAGATCAAGAAGGCGTTCCGCCGGCTGGCGCGCAAGTATCACCCGGACGTTTCGAAGGAGCCGGACGCGGAATCGCGCATGCAGGACATCAACGAGGCACACGCCGTACTGTCCGACCCCGAGAAGCGTGCTGCCTACGACCAGCTTGGACGAGGCTATCGGCCGGGCCAGGACTTTACGCCGCCACCGGATTGGGGCAGCGATTTTGCGTTCTCCGGGCACGGCTTTTCTCCGGATGAAGCAGCGGGCTTTTCCGACTTCTTCGCCGAACTGTTTGGCCGCATGGGTGGCGGCGGGCCTGGGTTCGCCGGTGGCCGCGCGGCCGACGCCCGGAGGCGCGGCGACGATCATCAGGCCAGAGTTCTTCTCGAGGTCGAAGATGCGTTCACCGGCGCAACGCGGCAGATCAGCCTGCGCACGCCGCAAATCGATGCGCACGGACGGCGCAGCGTGCACACGCGCACGCTGAATGTCAAGATCCCGCCCGGGGTTTACGCTGGCCAGGTGATTCGCCTGGCCGGACAGGGCGCCGCCGGAATGGGTGGTGCGCCGCCCGGTGATCTGTTGCTGGAGGTTCGCTTTCGGCCCCACGCGCGCTATCGGGTGAGCGGGCGCGACGTCTGTCTGACACTGCCGGTTACTCCATGGGAAGCTGCCCTTGGCGCCGTGGTCAGCGTCGATCTGCCGCTCGGCAGTCTGAAAGTGCGGATTCCGCCGGGAGCGCAGAGCGGCCGACAAGTACGCGTGCGTGGCAAGGGAATCCCGGGGCCAACCCCAGGCGACCTGCTGCTCGACCTGCAGCTTGTGCTGCCGCCAGCCGATACGGCGAGGGCACGCGCGCTCTACGAAACGATGGCGCGGGAACTGGCTTTCAACCCGCGTCAAGAAGCAAGGAGGTGAGGTATGGCGAGTGACGATGTCCTGGTCGGCAGTCTGATGGAAGAGTCCTGGCTGACGCTCGAACAGCTTGCCGCAGCGTGTACCGTCGAACCCGCATGGTTGATCCGCCATCTCGAGGACGGGCTGATTCCGCACGCCGAGAGCGTTGCCGGCGTGTGGTGCCTGAGCAGCTCCAGCCTGCTTCGTGCCCGCCGCATGCGGCAGATCGAGCGCGATTTCGATGCGGTGCCGGAACTTGCCGCGCTGGTCGCTGACCTGCTCGAAGAAGTTGACGATCTTCGCGCAGCGCTGCTCACCCGGCGCACTGCCGGTGGCTGAAGACGCTTGCGCTATACTTTGCCGGTCACCGCTGAGCGAGACTGTCCGATGCCCACCAACGATCGCTTCCTTTCCCGTCTCGCCTGGCTGACGCTGGCTGGTGCGCTGCTCATCCTCGTCTGGCGCAGCGCTCCGCTGGTCGAAGGCTGGTTCGCACCGCGCCAAGCCGAGCCGCGCACGATCACGGCCCGTGGCGAGATTGCAGCCGACGAGAAGGCAACGATCGAGTTGTTCGAGAACGCGCGCGATTCGGTCGTCTTCATCAGCACGCGCGGGCTGGTGCGCGATTTCTGGACGCGCAACGTGTTCAGCGTGCCGCGCGGCACGGGTTCCGGCTTCATCTGGGACGACGCCGGGCACGTGATCACCAACTTTCACGTCATCGAGGGCGCCAGCGAGGCCTCGGTCAAGCTCGCCGATGGACGGGTCTACAAGGCTGGCCTGGTCGGCGCCTCGCCGGCACACGACATCGCTGTTCTGCGTATCGGCGTCGGCTTCAAGCGCCCGCCGCCGGTGCCGCTCGGAACCAGCGCCGACTTGCGCGTCGGCCAGAAGGTGTTTGCCATCGGCAATCCCTTTGGTCTTGACTGGACGCTGACCTCGGGAATCGTTTCGGCGCTCGATCGTTCGCTCGGCGGCGAGAAGCGGGCGACGATCGAGCATCTGATCCAGACCGACGCGGCGATCAATCCGGGGAATTCGGGCGGCCCTCTGCTCGATTCCGCCGGGCGCCTGATCGGCATCAATACGGCGATCTACAGCCCGAGCGGGGCGAGCGCCGGGATTGGTTTTGCCGTTCCGGTGGATACTGTCAATAGGGTGGTACCGCAGGTGATCAGCGGCGGCCGCTACATTCGGCCAGCGCTTGGCGTACAAGCGGACGAGGCGATCAATACCCGCTTGAAACGTCTGCTGGGCGTCGAGGGTGTGGTGATTCTACGCGTCACGCCGGGTTCGGCAGCGGAAGCGGCTGGGCTGCAAGGCGCCACGGTGTCGCCCGAAGGCAATGTCATCCCCGGCGACATCATCACGGCGGTCGATGGCAAGCCGGTGGATTCGGTCGGCAAGCTGCTGGCGCGACTGGACGATCGCAGGGTCGGCGAGACGATCAAGCTGGAAATCCTTCGTTCGGGCGGCAAGAGCGAAGTGGCGCTGGTCCTCCAGCCCGGCAACTGATCGCCGGTAAGTCTGGTTTAAGCATCGCGCGTTATCGTTGTAGTCGTGCTCAGCGCAATCGATGGCACGGCGATTCCTCGCAGGCTCGCCGCCTGCGCGGGCCATACCCCTTAACCCCAAACCATACTCTACAAAGGACACATGACATGAAAGCACATAACACTCTCGCCGCCGCGCTGCTCCTGGCACTCGCCGGTGGCCTGGCCAATACGAGCCTGGCTGCCGATAGCGCAGCCGCTGCTCCGACCAGCGCGGCCGCGCCGGCGCGGGAAATCAGCAAGGAGCAGGCGATCGAGATGGCCGTGAAAGCCCATCCAGGTGAAGTGACCAAAGCCTATCAGGACACGAAGAAGGGCAAGAAGACCTGGGAAGTGAAGATCGATGGCAAGGACGGCAAGAAGTGGGAAATCCACTACGAGAT
>NZ_JAVMKF010000029.1:0-6184 GCF_031732815.1 Accumulibacter sp.
GCCTTCCGCAAGGCGGGGCTCGACCCGGAGAAGCCGCCGAAGACCTGGGCTGAGGCACAGAATGCCGCCGACAAGCTGTTCGACGCGGGAGTTGCCTGCCCGTACACGACGTCGTGGCCGTCTTGGGTGCATATCGACAACCAGAGTGCCTGGAACGGTGTCGAGGTCGCCGACGCGAAAGGCCGGCTGAAGTTCAACAGCCTGGTGCAGGTCAAGCATACGGCGATGATGACCACCTGGGCGAAGGCGCGTTTCTTCATCTATTTCGGGCGGCGCGACGAAGCGGACCGACGCTTTGCGGCCGGCGAGTGCGGCATGTTGACCAGCTCCTCAGCCCTTTTTGCGGCGCTGAGCGACAACCGGAAGGCGGACACCGGAGTTTCCGCGCTGCCCTACCACGAGGATGCGCAGGGCGCACCCTATCAGACGCTCGCCGACGGCGCTTCGCTGTGGGTAGGCGCCGGCAAGAAGCCGGCCGAGTACAAGGCGGTCGCGCGTTTCGTCAGTTTCCTGATGGACGCTGAACAACAAGTGGAAATGACCGCTGCCGCGGGTTTTCTGCCGATGACTCCGGCCGCTGTGGCCGCTGCGGGCAGCAAGCTGCTGAAGGCCGACCTCGCCGGGCTGAACGTTGCCCGTCGCCAGTTGCAGGGTCCGCTTGCCCTGCGCGCCTTGCGCGTTTCGCAGATCGAACCGGTGCGCATCATCGTCGAGGAGGAACTCGAGGCCTCGTGGTCGGGCCGCACGCCGGCCAAGCAGGCGCTCGACATCGCCGTCCAGCGCGGCAACGCGGCTCTCCCGGCCGCACTGCGCGCACGCGTCTTGAAGTGAGCGGCAAGCGGCTGGCCTGGGCCTTGCCACACGTCATTGCGCACCGCTGCGGCGGTGCGCTGGCCCCGGAAAACACCCTCGCCGGCTTGCGTCTGGCGGCCTGCCTCGGCTTCCGCGCGGTCGAATTCGACGTCATGCTCTCGGCCGACGGAACGCCGTGGCTGCTGCACGACGAAACGCTGGAGCGGACGACGAACGGTCGCGGGCCGCTTGCGGCAACGGCCGACCGGGTGCTGGCCGGACTCGACGCGGGTGCAGCGCACCACCCGGCGTTTGCCGGCGAGCCGCTGCCGACGCTGGCCGCGGCGGCCGCCCTCTGCCAGCAGCTTGGCCTGCAGGCCAATGTCGAGATCAAGCCAGCCGCCGGGCGCGCAGCCGAGACCGGCGCGGTCGTCGCGCGCTGCGTGCGCGAATTCTGGGCGGGCCATCCGCTGCCGCTCGTCTCGTCCTTTTCGCGGGCAGCGCTGGACGCCGCACGCGCGAGCGTTGCCGAGTTGCCGCTAGCCTGCCTCTACGAGCAAGTCGACGACGACTGGCGCCAGCGCGTTGCCGAACTCGAGGCAGCGACGCTGAATGTCGATGCCAACCGGCTCGACGACGGCGTGCTGGCCAGTGCCCGCCAGGCGGGGATTCCCGTCCTCGCCTACACGGTCAACGACGTGTCGACGGCGCATGCACTGCGCCGGCGCGGCGTGCAGGCCGTGTTCAGTGATCGCCTCGACCTTTTCGCCGGTTTCTGAACGGCCCGCGACGGTAGCCGCGCTGCTGCGCGGAAGTCTCGGCTGGCGGGCGCTGACGATACTTTCAAGTTAGAATCGCGACTCTTCGAACTACCCCCGCAGCCGGACGAAAACCCCCATGAAAAGCGCTGAAATCCGCGACAAGTTCCTGAAGTTCTTCGCCTCGAAAGGTCACCAGATCGTTGCTTCGAGTTCGCTCGTGCCGCACGCCGACCCGACCTTGCTGTTTACCAACGCCGGCATGAACCAGTTCAAGGATGTCTTCCTGGGTTTCGACAAGCGACCTTACCTGCGCGCCACGACGGCCCAGAAGTGCGTTCGCGCAGGTGGCAAGCACAATGATCTGGAGAATGTCGGCTACACCGCGCGGCATCACACCTTCTTCGAGATGCTGGGCAATTTTTCCTTTGGCGACTATTTCAAGCGCGACGCGATCCGCTACGCCTGGGAGCTGCTGGTCGAGGTCTACGGACTGCCGCCTGATCGCCTGTGGGTCACCGTCTACGCCGAAGACGATGAGGCTTACGACATCTGGACCAAGGATATCGGCGTAGCCAGCGAGCGCGTCGTGCGCATCGGCGACAACAAGGGCGCCCGCTACGCTTCGGACAATTTCTGGATGATGGGGGATACCGGCCCGTGCGGGCCGTGCACCGAGATCTTTTACGACCACGGCGAAGGGATTCCCGGCGGCCCACCAGGTTCGCCCGACGACGACGGCGACCGCTACATCGAAATCTGGAACAACGTCTTCATGCAGTTCAATCGCGACGAAGCCGGCGTCATGCACCTGCTGCCAAAACCGTCGGTCGATACCGGAATGGGGCTGGAACGGACGGCCGCTGTCCTCCAGCACGTGCACAGCAACTACGAGATCGACCTCTTCGTCCGCCTGATCGCCGCCGCGGCGCGCGAGACCGCGTGCGCGGACATGGACAGTCCGTCGCTGCGCGTACTCGCCGACCACATCCGCGCCTGTGCCTTCCTGATTGCCGACGGCGTGATTCCCGGCAACGAGGGGCGCGGTTACGTGCTGCGTCGAATCATCCGGCGCGCCATCCGGCACGGTTACAAGCTCGGCGCGCGCGCCGCCTTCTTCCACCGCCTGGTGCCCGATCTGGTGAGCGAAATGGGCGACGCGTACCCCGAACTGGTCGCTGGCCAGGAACGCGTCAGCGAGATCCTGCGCCAGGAGGAAGTCCGCTTCTTCGAGACGATCGAACACGGGATGAGCATTCTCGAGGGCGAACTCGCCGCCCTCGCCGGGCGCGGCGTGTTCAACGGCGAAACCGCGTTCAAACTGCACGATACTTTCGGCTTCCCGCTCGACCTGACGGCGGATGTCTGTCGCGAACGCGGCGTCAGCGTCGACGTCGCCGCCTTCGATGCCGCGATGGCGCGCCAGAAGGAGCAGGCGCGCGCCGCCGGAAAGTTCCGCATGGCAGCGGCGCTCGACTATAGTGGCCCGGCAACCGCTTTTCACGGTTACGAGACGCTGGAGGCGGCCGGCAAGGTGCTTGCCCTGTACCGCGAGGGCAGCCCGGTCGATCAGCTTGCCGAAGGCGAGGTCGGCGTCGTCGTCCTCGACCACACGCCGTTCTACGCCGAATCAGGCGGCCAGGTGGGTGACCGTGGAACGTTGCAGACGGCACAGGGGATTTTTTCGGTCGAGGATACGCAGAAGATCCAGGCGAGCGTTTTCGGTCACCAGGGGCTGGTGCGCACCGGCATCGTGCGCCTTGGCGACAATGTCGCGGCGCGCGTCGACAAGCTGGCGCGGCAACGCACGGTGCGCAACCATTCGGCGACGCACCTGATGCACCGCGCGCTGCGCGAGGTTCTCGGCAGCCACGTGCAGCAGAAGGGCTCGCTCGTCGACGCCGAGAAGACGCGTTTCGACTTTGCCCACACGGCACCGATGAGCGCCGACGAACTCCGCCGCGTCGAGATCATCGTGAACAATGAAATCCTCGCCAACGTCGCCAGCCAGGCGCAGATCCTGCCGCTCGAAGAGGCCCGGCGCAGCGGTGCAATGATGCTCTTCGGCGAAAAGTATGGCGACGAGGTGCGCGTTCTGACGATTGGGTCGTCGAAAGAGCTGTGCGGCGGCGTGCACGTCGTGCGCAGCGGTGACATCGGCCTGTTCAAGATCGTCGCCGAAACCGGCGTCGCGGCTGGCGTGCGGCGTATCGAGGCGGTTACCGGCGACACCGCGGTCGCTTTCGTGCAGCAGCAACAGGCGGTGCTCGCCGACGCTGCGGCAGCGGTCAAGGCACCGCTCGGCGAAGTGCCGGCGCGGCTGGCACAGGTGCTCGACAACGTGCGTGCGCTGGAAAAGGACATTGCCCGGCTGAAGGCGAAGCTGGCAGCAACGCAGGGCGACGACCTGCTGGCCCGTGCGGTCGCCGTCAAGGGAGTACGCGTCGTCGCCGCCGACATGGAAGGCGCCGACGTCAACACGCTGCGTTCGACGATCGACAAACTGCGCGACAAACTGAAATCGGCGGCGGTCGTCCTCGCCTCGACGAGCGACGGCAAGGTGACGCTGATCGCCGGCGTGACGCCCGATCTGACCGGCAAAGTGAAAGCCGGTGAGCTGGTCAACATGGTCGCCCGGCAGATCGGCGGCAAGGGCGGCGGCCGTGCCGACATGGCGCAGGCCGGCGGCAGCGACCCGAGCGGACTGCCGGCTGCCCTCGCCTCGGTCGCCGGCTGGGTCGCCGAGCGCCTGTGAAGCGCGCGTCGCCCGCCACACGCCCGGCAGCGCGCTGATGCAGCACTTCGCCAGCGACAACTACGCCGGCATCTGCCCGGAAGCCCTGGCCGCGCTGGTCGCGGCCAACGAAGGCCAGGCGCGCGCCTACGGCGACGACGAATGGACGCTGCGCGCCGCCGACCGTCTGCGCGAAGTGTTTGAGACCGACTGCGACGTCTACTTCGTTTTCAATGGCACGGCGGCCAATTCGCTGGCGCTCGCCGCACTCTGCCAGTCGTACCACAGCGTCATCTGCCACCAGCTTGCGCACGTCGAGACCGACGAATGCGGTGCTCCGGAGTTCTTTTCGAACGGCGCCAAGTTGCTCGCCGTCGGCGGTGAGGGCGGCAAGCTGACGCCGTCGGCCATCCGCGAGACGGTCACCCGACGCAGCGACATCCACTACCCGAAGCCGAAGGTCGTCACCCTGACGCAGACGACCGAGGTCGCAACCGTCTACCGACCGGCCGAGATCAGCGCCGTCGCCACGGTCGCGCACGATTTCGGGCTGCGCGTGCATATGGACGGTGCACGCTTCGCCAACGCAGTCGCCGCCCTCGGCGTCAGCCCGGCCGACCTGAGCTGGCGCGCCGGCGTCGATGTGCTGTGCTTCGGCGGCACCAAGATGGGCTTGCCGGTGGGCGAGGCGGTCGTCTTTTTCGACCGCCGGCTGGCCGAAGACTTTGCCTACCGCTGCAAGCAGGCCGGCCAGCTCGCCTCGAAGATGCGCTTCCTGGCCGCCCCCTGGCTCGGCATGCTGGCCGACGGCGCCTGGCTGCGGCACGCGCAACACGCCAATGCGATGGCCCGCCGGCTCGCCGCCGGCTTCGCCGAAGCAGCCGGCCTGCCGGCACTCTTTCCGGTCGACGCGAACGGCGTTTTCGTCCGCCTGCCGAGCAGCATCGAGCAAGGGCTGCGCGAGCGCGGCTGGCTGTTCTACAACTTCATCGGCGCCGGCGGCGCGCGCTTCATGTGCGGCTGGGATACGACGCCGGAAACGGTCGATCGTCTGATCGGCGACCTGCGCAACCTGGCGCAAACGGCATGATCAGCGAGTGGGAGTTCTGCCCGCGCTGTGGCGACCGGCTGGAGACGCTCGAAGCCGCCGGCCGGCTACGCCTGAGCTGTCGTTCTTCGTGCGGCTTCGTCCATTGGGACAACCCCGCACCGGTGCTCGCCGCGCTGGTCGAATTGCAGGGAAGGATCGTCCTCGCCCGCAATCAGGCGTGGGCGCCAGGCGCTTTCGGTCTGATCACCGGATTTCTCGAACGCGACGAGGATCCGGCCGACGGTGTCGCGCGCGAAGTCGAGGAAGAACTCGGCCTGAGCACCTCAGCGGTCAGCCTGATCGGCGTTTACCCGTTTTCCCGCCGGCACGAGGTGATCATCGCCTACCATGTCGTCGCCAGCGGGGCGATCGTCCTCAACGAAGAACTTGCCGAGTATCGGCTGATCGCGCCCGAGAAGCTCAAAGCTTGGGATTTCGGCACTGGCTTGGCGGTACGCGACTGGCTTGCCCGTCGCGCGAAAGCCGGCACACCCGCTCGCTCGCCCTGAGCAGGGCAGTGGCGCGCCAGCGCCGCGCGGCCGGCGTCCACCTCCCCGATCTTCGCCAGTCGACCCTGTTCTGTCCCACTCTTCCCCAGTCACCCAGCGAAAGGAAAAGCGTCATGTTGATGTCCACCACCCCGGCCATCGAAGGCCGTTCGATCACCCGCTACCATGGCGTCGTCACCGGCGAAGCGATCATCGGCGCCAACTTTCTCAAGGACATGTTTGCTGCCGTACGCGATTTCGTCGGCGGCCGCGCCGGCGCCTACGAGAAGACCTTGCGCAGCGCCCGCGAAACCGCCTTCGC
>NZ_JAVMKF010000029.1:6284-8939 GCF_031732815.1 Accumulibacter sp.
GCGCGCCAGCCGGCTCACTCGCGCGGGCGCTTGTCGATCACCCGCCGCGCCTTGCCGAGCGAACGCTCGATGCCGCCGATATCGACGATGCGCACTTCGGTGGTAATGCCGACGAAGGACTTGATGTGGCGCTGCAGGGCGTTGGCGACGTATTCCTTGTCCACCGGCGACAGATAGCGATACTCGCGCTTCAGTTCGACGTCGACGGCCACCGAATCGAGATGGCCGTCGCGCCAGACCTCGATCAGGTAGTGCGGCGACAGTCTGGGCTGTTTCAGGATGAGTTCCTCGATCTGCGAGGGGAAGACATTCACCCCGCGAATGATCAGCATGTCGTCCGAGCGGCCGGTAATCTTGTCGATCCGCCGCATCGAGCGCGAGGTTGCCGGCAACAGTCGAGTCAGGTCGCGCGTGCGATAACGGATCATCGGAAGCGCTTCCTTGGTCAACGAGGTGAACACGAGTTCGCCGTGGCTGCCGTCGGGCAGCACTTCGCCGGTTGTCGGGTCGATGATTTCCGGGTAGAAATGGTCCTCCCAGATGACCGGCCCGTCCTTGCTTTCGATGCACTCGCTGGCCACGCCGGGCCCAATGATTTCCGATAGCCCGTAAAGATCGATCGCGTCGATGGCAAAAGTCGTTTCGATTTCGCTGCGCATCTGCAGCGTCCATGGCTCGGCGCCGAACAGACCGACGCGCAGCTTGGTTGCCGCCGGGTCGATCTCGCGCCGCTTGAACTCGTCGGCCAGGTTGAGCATGTACGAGGGCGTCACCATGATGATGTCGGGCTGAAAATCGGCAATCAGCTGGACCTGCTTCTCGGTCTGCCCGCCGGACATCGGAACCACCATGCAGCCCAGCCGCTCGGCGCCGTAGTGCGCCCCTAGACCACCGGTGAACAGGCCGTAACCGTAGCCGATATGCACCATGTCGCCGCGCCGTCCGCCAGCGGCGTGGATCGAGCGCGCCATCAGCGCCGCCCACATGTCGATATCCTTCTGCGTATAGCCGACGACCGTCGGGTGCCCGGTCGTCCCAGAGGAAGCGTGCACTCTGACCACTCGGTCGCGCGGCACGGCGAACATCGCGAAAGGATAGTTCTCGCGCAGGTCGTCCTTGTCGGTAAATGGGAATTTACTCAGGTCGTCAAGCGTGCGCAGATCGTCGGGATGGACGCCACGGGCGTCGAACTTGCGCCGGTAGTGCGCGACATTGTCATAGGCATGGCGCAGCGACCAGCGCAGACGTTCTATCTGCAAGGCAGTCAGCTCGTCGCGGCTGGCGGTTTCAATCGGTTCGTAAGCGGTGATTCGTCCGGCTGCGACCATGGTGACCTCCTCCCTGAGGGCAAAAGCTCGAACGCTATTACATGTGGTGTTGCATTTCAAGGGACTTGCAGCCGAGACCTGCAGCGTCTTCCCGGTTCGAGCAAGCGCCGCCGACGATGCTACACTTGCTGGTCTACCAATCTGTCAGGCTTGCTTGCCAAACCCGCTGCCCGCACACCGAATGCTGCCCGCGATTTTACCTATCCGCTACGTCGAACCGGTCTATCGGCCCCCGAGCGAGGCCGAGTCGCTGATTCTGCCGGTCACCGACGGTTGTTCATGGAACCATTGCACCTTCTGCGAGATGTATACCGCGCCGCAAAAGCGCTTTCGCGCGCGCGCCGAGAGTGAGGTTCTGGAAAGCATCGTACGCACCGGCGAACGCTTCGGCGACGCCATCCGGCGCGTCTTTCTCGCCGACGGCGACGCGCTGGTTCTGCCCACGCGCCGCTTGCTCACCATCCTGCACGCGATTCGTCGGCATCTGCCGGCTGTCCGGCGGGTTGCCAGCTATTGCCTGCCGCGCAATCTGCGACGCAAGTCGGTGAGCGAGTTGCGCGAATTGGCGGCGGCGGGGCTGTCGATCGCCTACGTCGGCGCCGAGTCGGGCGACGACGAGGTTCTCGAACGCGTCAACAAAGGCGAGACCTTCGCCTCGACACGCACCGCGCTCGACCAGCTTGGTGAGGCCGGAATCAAGCGTTCCGTGATGATTCTGAACGGACTCGGCGGACCCGAGCTATCGCTGCGCCACGCCGAAAACTCGGCTCGCCTGGCCAACGCGACGCAGCCCGAGTATCTGGCAACGCTGGTCGTCACGCTACCACCGGGCGAGGAACGTTTTCGCAGCACTTTTCCCACTTGGCGGCCACTGACGCAACGCGAACTCTTCGTCGAAATGGAAGGCTTCGTCGCCGCGCTCGACCTCGAACGAACGGTCTTGCGCAGCGACCATGCCTCGAACTGGCTGATCCTCAAGGGAACGCTGGGAGCCGACAAAGATCGGCTGCTGGCGCAGATTCGCCAGGCAATTGCCAATCCGGCGGGCGCGCCACTGCGCCCGGCGTGGGCGCGCGGACTATGACGACGCCGCCCGACTACGATCGTTGCGCTCGCCTGCTGACCCAGGCCGATGGCTTGCTGATCACGGCTGGAGCGGGTCTCGGCGTCGATTCGGGACTGCCCGATTTTCGCGGCGTGCACGGCTTCTGGCGCGCCTACCCGGCACTGGGGCAAGCCCGCATCGCTTTCGAACAGATTGCCAACCCCGCCGCCTTCGCTGCTCAGCCCCGCCTTGCCTGGGGATTTTACGGACATCGCCTGAACC
>NZ_JAVMKF010000030.1:0-4902 GCF_031732815.1 Accumulibacter sp.
GGTAGGCGCCCCGCCAGGTGTATTTTCAGTCCGCGCTCGGTGTATACTCCGGCGCTGTTGGCGCATCCTGCTGATCTTCAATGATTCACTGACCATGAACACCCCCATTGATCCGACAAACGCACCTCCGGCGCTCCCCTCCGCTCCTGGCAAGAGCCCCCCCGAACCGAGGCTGCTCGACCAGGTGCGTGCGCAGATCCGACTGCGCCATTACAGCATACGAACTGAATCACAATATGTGCAGTGGGTCAAGCGGTTCGTGCTGTTCCATGGGAAACGCCACCCGCGCGAGATGGGAGCGCCGGAGGTCGAGGCGTTTCTGAGCCATCTGGCGGTCGAAGGTCATGTGGCGTCGGCTACGCAGAATCAGGCTCTCTCGGCGCTGCTCTTCCTTTACCGTCAGGTGCTCGGCATCGAGTTGCCCTGGCTGGACGAGATGGTGCGAGCCAAACGCCCACAACGCTTGCCGGTTGTCCTCACTCGCGGCGAAGTTCAGCGCGTGCTGGAGCGGATGGACGGGGTCTACAGCCTCCTTGCGCGTCTGCTGTACGGCACCGGAATGCGCTTGATGGAAGTGATTCGCCTGCGGGTGAAGGACGTCGATTTTGCTCAGGGTGAAATCCTCATCCGTGACGGCAAGGGCGCCAAAGACCGGGTGACGATGCTGCCCGAGGGAGTAAGCGCTGACCTGCGCGAGCACCTGCAGCGGCGGAAACTCGTCTTCGAGGATGATCTGCGGGCCGGCAAGGCGAGCGTCTATCTGCCGGACGCGCTGGCGCGAAAGTACCCAGCGGCAAGCACATCCTGGCTCTGGCAGTACGTTTTCGTTGCGGGAAGTTACTCGGTCGATCCGCGCAGCGGCGTGGAGAGGCGTCATCACCTGGACGAAAAGCTGCTGCAGCGCGCGATGAAAAAAGCGGTGCTCGCGTCAGGCATCGACAAGCCAGCCACTCCGCACACGCTGCGCCATTCCTTTGCCACCCATTTGCTCGATGGCGGCTACGACATCCGAACGGTGCAGGAACTGCTTGGCCATGCCGACGTGAGCACGACGATGATCTACACGCATGTGCTCCAGCGCGGTGGGCGTGGCGTTCGCAGCCCGCTCGATTCGCTCCTTTGACGCGCGCGGGCTGCCGGCCGGATACGGCGCGCGGCGAATGCGCTTGCCGTTGTCCTGGAACGTGCCGGTGTGAACCCGCTTCAGGCGCGTCGCGTCAGCGCCAAGACCGCTTCCGGGCCAACCGGCGAAGACCGGAATGGCGCGGCGCAAGCGGCTTAGGGAACGCCCACCGCAGCCTCCTCCGGCAGCGCGTGAATTCAGCCCCGGTCGGCCGGCGTGATCGCCACCCCGGGTGCGTCGGAACGGCCAGCTGCGGCGCTGATCGGTGGCCTCCGCCGGGCGTGTTGGCGGGCTGCTCCAGCGCCAGACGAAGGTCGATCGTTTTCTGCGGTCGGCGCCGCTGGTCGGCGTGAAGCCGAGGCGACGGGCGAGGCGCTGCATGCGCAGCTCGCCGTCCAGCGTTTCGCCGCGCAACTCGGCGATGCCGCGGCTGCGGCAGTAGCCGACCAGACGTTCGAGCAACAGGCGGCCGAGTCCCTGGCCTTTGAGCGCGGAGTCGGCGACGATGGCGACGATGGCGAAATCGGCAAAGTTGGCGCAGGTATCGGCAACGGCGGGCACCTCGCCGAGGACGTGGTCGAGCCCGTCGTCGCCGCGCTCGATCGCGACCAAGGCCATCTCGCGATCGAAGTCGATCTGCGTGAAACGGGCGATGCGCGAACGGGAGATGCTGCGCATGGCGTTGAAGAAGCGCATGCGGAAATCTTCGCGCGCCAGCGAGTTGATGAGGTCGCCGAGCGAGGTCTGGTCTTCCGGCCGAATCGGCCGCAGCAGCCGGGCCCGACCCTGCCAGGCGATCGCTTGTTCGAGTTCCTTCGGATAGGCTCGGATGGCCAGGCGTCGACGATTGATCGCGGCGCTCAAGCGCTCGAGCGCGCGAGGCCGATGCGGGCGTCGAACGCGACGACACCTGCAGCCTCGACATGCAGGGGGTCGAGTTCGACGCTCGCCACGTGGTCGATTCGGTCAGCAATGGTGACAGACGAACCAGCGCCTGGCTGAGCGCCTTCTGCAGGGGCGTCCGCTCGCTCTCGGCGAGCTCTTCGGCAAAAAGGGCTGCGCGCGACCAGATCCTGCGCCAGCATTAGCTTGAGCGGCGGCAGGGCGACGACGCAGCCGCTCTCGCACGCGTTGCCGGCCGCGCTGCGGGCGAGGAAGACGACCGGGCCGAAGAGGGCATCGCCGGCGACGCCGAGGCGCAGCGCCGGGGGCCGCTACGGGCGCCGTTTGGCCGCAGACGGTAGCCGGTGACGCGACGCGCCGGATGCCGGGCGCGCAGGCGGTGGCGCAGGTCGCGGGCGGCGATGCGTATCGCTGCCGGCGAAGGGAGGCTGCCGGCCGTCTCGTCGAAAACGGCGCCGTTGGCGAGCAGCAGCGCGAGATCGACCGGATAGCCGATCTGCTCGGCGGCGAGCAGTGCGGCATCGATGCTGGGGGCGGCTGGCGTGTCGGCGACGACGATGCCGTAGGCTTGCAGCAGTCGGCGGGTGTGGCGCGCCGACAGCGTTTCGCCGGCCGCGGTCAACGCTTCGCCGACGACGCTGCGGGCGGCTTCACTGTCCGGCGGGAAGTCCGCCGCAAACGACGGCGGCATCTGGATCAGCAGATCGCGATTGCGTCGGCAATTGAGCACGCCGAGAAATACGGTGATCGTCCTTTCCGGCGAGTCGTGGCTCAACACGCCATGCGCCGCGGCGATGCGTTGCGCGTGGAGCATCGCGCCGCCGCCGATCCAGGCGGTAAGGACCTTGTGCTGGCTCTGTCGCGAGACGGCGCAGAGTGCTGTCGCCACTTCGTCGCTGGCGACGAAGGGCGACGGCGGGCAGACAGTCAGCACGGTATCGGTACGCCTGTCGGCGAGCATGGCCGACAGCGCGGCCGCCCATCCGTCCGCGCGCATGCCGGGCGGCAGCGCGAGCGGATTGCTCAGGTGCGAACGCGTCTGCAGGCGTTTCTCGAAGTGCCTGAGCGTGGCGGGCGAAAGGTCGCCCAGGCGGCCGCCGGCGCGCAGCAACGTCTCGGCGGCAATCCGCCCGGGGCCGTGGCCGTTGCCGAGAATCGCCAGGCTGTCGCCGCGCTGCGGGCGCACGCGCGCCATCGCTTCGACCGCTTCGAACAGCGCGCCGAGCGTATCGACGCTCACCCAGCCGGCCCGCCGCAGCACTGCCTGAAAAACGTCCTCGGCGCGCAACGGTCCGTCGGTCGCGTCGACTGCCGCCAGCCGCCCACAATGAATGGCGACGAGCGGCTTGTTGCGCCCGGCGGTGCGCCCGGCGGCGCTGATCGTTGTGGACTGGCTGAGGACGGCGATTTTTCCCGGCTTGATCGGTACCGGCGTGGCCGAGGCATTGAGTCCGCTGCCGGGAACGACGCGTCCGCCGCTGCCTGGCCCGAGAAGTCGCATCAGCGAAGGCTGCGCCGCTTCGAGAATTCCCTGGCGTGCCGCCGCGATCTCGCTGCGGCGCATCTTGTGCCACATCCGCGGTCCGACGATCACGCCGCGCGTGCCGCGCGCACCGAGTTGCCTGATGATGCACGGCACCAGGTCGAGCGAGGCACAAAGGATCGCCAGGTCGGGTGTTGTCGCGATTTCGCCGAGCCGAACGTCGCTACCGATGGAAAACAGCGAGCGCCGGTGCGCGCCGACGACATCAGCGGGCCGGCGAAGGCGCCGCCGGGCAGATTCGCCAGCACCACCCCGGCGTATCGGCTCGCTTCGTCGGGTTCGGCTACTACCGCCACCGACTGCGGACGAAAGAGGAATTCCAGGTTGCGGACGGTCATGATGGCCTGATTGCGGCCGGCTCAGGGCCGGCTTGGTCGATGCGTTGGGCCGAAGGATGTGCCCATCCTGATCTATTGTCGGAATGAGGGCATCAGCGCTGCGCCGGCGCGATGTGCAGCGTCGCGAGGACGACCCACCAGGCGTCGGTGTTGATCCAGGGCAGGAAGCGCGCGTCGGTCCGTTTGCGCGTTCGCCTGACCAGGGCATCGACCCGAACGTCGAGCACCTCGCCGGCCGGCAGCTCGACCGCGCGCGCCAGACGACCGACGAGACCGCCGTCGCCGGTGCGCAGCGCGAGCTACGGCGGCCGCTCGACGGTCGGCGGCAGGGGGTTGCGCCGGACGACAGCGGCGGTGAGCGGCGGCGTGAAAGGGTTGCCGTCGCGGTCGGCCGAGCAGAGCGCCAGCGTCTCCCGCGCGCGCGTCTCATGGCGACGTAGTACAGGCGGCGTTCCTCTTCGTCGGCCTGCCGCCAGTTGCCGCCGTCGAGGATGACGACATGCCGGAACTCGCGTCCCTTGGCGCCATGCACGGTGGACAACGTCAGCCGGCCGCGCTCGGCATGCCGCGCTTCGTTGCCGAGTTCATGCAGCGCCTCGCAGGCCAGGCTGGCCGGCAAGGGCGAATTGCCCCGGCTCGCTTCGACTTTGTCGATGAATTGGCGGAAGAGGAGCACCACGGGTTGCCGCCGATCACCGCGCGATGGCGGGCGGCGAACCAGCGCGCCAGCGCGCCAAGGTGCCGCAGCGCAGCAGGCGATTCGCCTTGCCGCGCAAGAAGTCGGCCAGGTGACAGCCTTCGCGCACCTGGTGCAGGCTTGGGCCGCCATTCTGCTCACCTTCGCCCGCGGCGCAGGCGATGCCGGCGTTCTCGCACCAGGCACGGATCGGTTCGAGCCTTGCCCGGTTGCGCGCGAGAAGCGCGATGTCGGACCCGTCGGCGCTGGGGTCGAGCGCAGCCAGACGCTCGACTTCGGCCATGACGACCGCTGCCTG
>NZ_JAVMKF010000030.1:5002-8935 GCF_031732815.1 Accumulibacter sp.
CGGCGGCAGCTTGCATGCCGGCGTGTGCTTGCGCCTCGTCCTGGGCGGTGGGCACGCTGCACGCTCCCCGCCTGAATCAAGAAATCCCGCACCAGGCGCGCCGTGCTGATGGACAATAGCCCACTTCGCGAAGCACACCACCACGGCCCATTTCGATCGGCGATGAAACTCGAACAACTGCAGAGCAATGCGGCGATCCGCGGCATCGTTCCCGACGCATTGGTGAGCGTGGTCAGCGTTCAGTGGTTTGGCTCCGAAGCTCTGGAGCTGACCTACAAGACGGCCGCCGGGCGCGTCGCCAACGAGCTCCTTTACCGCCACGACGAGGAACGCCTGGAAGTCGTCGAGCACGGCCGGCCGTGGAGCTTCGACGGCGATGGCGCACTTTTCCGGCTGGTTTCCGAGGCCCAGCGCATCCGGCTCGCGCATCTGTTCGACCCGGTTCTGGCCGTGCATACCTCGGTCGTCGACCCGCTGCCGCATCAGATTACCGCCGTCTACGAAAGCATGCTGCCGCGCCAGCCGCTGCGCTTCCTGCTCGCCGACGACCCCGGCGCCGGCAAGACGATCATGGCCGGCCTGCTGATCAAGGAACTCGTCGCGCGCGGTGACCTGCAGCGCTGCCTGATCGTCTGCCCGGGCGGCCTCGCCGAACAGTGGCAGGACGAACTCTACCGCCGCTTCCACCTGCCGTTCGAGATTCTCACCAACGACAAGCTCGAAGCCGCACGCACCGGCAACTGGTTTCTCGAAACCAGGCTGTGCATTGCCCGCCTCGACAAGCTCGCGCGTAATGAGGCCGTGCAGCAGAAGCTGCAGGTGCCCGATTGCCGCTGGGACCTCATCGTCTGCGACGAAGCGCACAAGATGTCGGCCACCGTCTTCGGGAGCGAGACCAAGTACACTCGGCGTTATCGCCTCGGCCAACTCCTGTCGACGCTGACGCGGCACTTCCTGCTCATGTCGGCCACGCCGCACAACGGCAAGGAAGCCGACTTCCAGTTGTTCATGGCGCTGCTCGATGGCGACCGCTTCGAAGGTCGCTACCGGGATGGCGTGCACAGCGCCGACGTGTCGGACCTGATGCGCCGTATGGTCAAGGAGAGTCTGCGCAAGTTCGACGGCACGCCGCTCTTTCCCGAGCGCATCGCCTACACCGTGCCCTACCGCCTCTCGGACGGCGAAGCCGCGCTCTACCGGGCGGTCACCGACTACGTGCGTGAGGAATTCAACCGTGCGGAGGCGCTGGAAAACGACAAGCGCGCCGGCACCGTCGGCTTCGCCCTGACCATCCTGCAACGGCGCCTGGCTTCCTCTCCCGAAGCCATCCACCAATCGCTGCGCCGCCGGCGCGAACGGCTGGATGGCCGACTGCGCGAACTGGAGATCCTCCAACGCGGCGGCCAGGCCGCAAGCATCGTGTCTGCCGCTCTGCCGGTCCTCGACGGCGAAGACCTCGACGACCTGGACGAAGCGCCCGACGACGAAGTCGCTGCCGCCGAAGAACAGATTCTCGACCAGGCCACCGCTGCCCGCTCGATGGCCGAATTGCGCAGCGAAATCGACACTCTGAGCAGGCTCGAAAGGCAGGCTTTCGCCGTCTGTCGCAGTGGCACCGACACCAAGTGGTGCCAACTGACCAGCCTGCTCTCCGAGGTCTTCACGCCGAGCGCCATCGGCCAGCATCTTGCCCAGGCGCGCGCGCCGTACGCGGCCCGAGCGATCCCGCCGCCGAACCCGTCGCCAGGCCAGAAACTGGTCATCTTCACCGAGCACCGCGACACGCTCAACTATCTCGAGCAACGCATCCGCACGCTGCTCGGTCGCAACGACGCGGTCGTCGTCATCCACGGCGGCGTCGGCCGCGAACAGCGCCTGGCCGTGCAGGAATCGTTCCGGCACGATCCCGCGGTACAGGTATTGCTCGCTACCGACGCCGCCGGTGAGGGAATCAACCTGCAACGTGCGCACCTGATGGTCAACTACGACCTGCCGTGGAACCCCAACCGGATCGAGCAGCGCTTCGGCCGCATCCACCGCATCGGGCAGACCGAGGTCTGCCACCTGTGGAACCTGGTCGCCGACGACACGCGCGAAGGCGATGTCTATCGCCGCCTGCTGGAAAAGCTCGAACAGGCGCGCCAAGCGCTTGGCGGGCAGGTGTTCGATGTGCTCGGCAAGCTCGCCTTCGAGTCCGGCGGCAAGGTTCTGTCGCTGCGCGAACTGCTGATCGAAGCCATTCGCTACGGCGAGCAGCCCGAGGTGAGGGCCTACCTGAGCACCGTCCTCGATCTGGCGATGGATCGCGAACACCTGCGGAGCCTGCTCGAGGAGCGCGCGCTGGCGCACGACGCGATGGACGCCAGCCGGGTGCAGCGCATCCGCGAGGAGATGGAGCGTGCCGATGCCCGCCGGCTGCAACCGCATTACATCGAGTCGTTCTTCCTCGCAGCGTTCACGCAACTCGGCGGCACCGTCCGCCAGCGCGAGCCCCGGCGCTACGAAATCACGCATGTACCCGCGCGGCTGGGCAACCGCGATCGCCTGATCGGGACCGGCGAGCCCGTGCTGCCGCGCTACGAGCGAATCGCCTTCGAGAAGTCGCTCGTCGCACCGGCCGGCCAGCCGCTGGCGGCATTCGTCTGCCCCGGCCACGCATTGCTCGATGGCCTCATCGATCTGACCCTGGAGCGCCATCGCGATCTGCTCAAGCGCGGCAGCGTGCTGGTTGACGACGGCGACTTCGGGCTGCAGCCGCGCGTGCTGTTCTACCTCGAGCATGCCATTCAGGACGCCGGCCTCAGCCGCACCGGCGAGCGTCACGTCGTCTCGAAGCGCATGCTCTACGTCGAAATCGACGCCAGCCACCGCACGCGTCATGTGCACTACGCGCCCTATCTCGACTATCGGCCACTCGCGCCGGACGAGCCGGCCAGCGAAGCGATTCTCGATCGCCCTGAATGCCGGTGGATCACGCGCGAACTCGAGGGGCAGGTGCTGCGCTACGCGATCACCCACATCGTGCCGGAGCATCTGGCCGAGGTCCGCCGTCGTCGGCTCGAATTGATCGGCAAGACCGAAGCGGCGGTCAAGGATCGCCTGACCAAGGAAATCACCTATTGGGACCACCGCACCGAGGAACTCAAACTGCAGGAGCAGGCAGGCAGACCGAATGCCAGACTGAACTCCGGCGAAGCGCGCAAGCGCGCCGACCTCCTGCAGGGGCGGCTCGAAAAGCGGCTGGACGACCTGCAGCGCGAAGCGCAAATCTCGCCGCTGCCGCCGGTGGTCCTGGGCGGCTTCCTGGTGGTGCCGATCGGCCTGATCCGGGCGATCAGCGGCCAGGCTTCGACCACGCTGGCGAACGCCGTCGATACGCAAGTCAGCGCCGCCCGCGCCCGCGCGATCGTCATGGCGGTCGAGCGCCAGCTCGGCTTTGAACCCACCGACCGCGAGTTCGAGAAGCTCGGCTACGACATCGAAAGCCGCGTTCCGGGCAGCGGCAAGCTACGCTTCATCGAAGTGAAGGGGCGCGTTGCCGACGCGCCGACGATTACCGTCACGCGTAACGAGATTCTCTATTCCCTGAACAAGCCGGAGGATTTTATCCTCGCGATGGTGGAATTCACCTGGGAAGGCGGTCACCGGGTGCATTACCTGCGCGAGCCCTTCCGGCGCGAACCGGACTTTGGCGCGAACAGCGTGAACTACGACTTTTCCGAACTTCTGGCACGCGCGGATGCTCCCCGTTAGAAGTCGCTTTGGGATGCTTGAAACGCAAATTTTGGTTGCAAAATTGCGGAAAAGGAGCAAGACTGAAGCCTCGATTTCACATTTGGTCCATCGGCAGACATGTTGATCGAGTTTAGCGTGGCCAATTTCCCGGCATTATGGAGCAAGCACCCCACTGCCAGACCGCCAGCTTCGCGAAAA